>CAKZLG010000295.1 GCA_937125035.1 uncultured Maribacter sp.
ATGAAAACCGAAAAGGAACTCCTTATCTTTGAACAGCACCTCTATTTAAGACAGCCCGGCTACGGCACCAGTTACATAACCGGCAAGTATTTGGTGGAACAGGCCATGGCAGCCCAGGCCCGGGCCCTGGAAAATGAAGTAGCCCCCTTCAGCCTCAAAGGCTTCTTTGATACCCTGAACAGGATTGGCAATATTCCCATTAGTCTGGGCCAATGGCAATTGACGGGCAGTAAGGAACACCTCCAAGATTTGGTGCGTTAATCCCCACAGGCGGAGAGGAAATAGTAGCTATGGCAATGAATGGCAAGAACGGATTGAGCAGGCAGATGGGGCTGCTGGCCCTTACCGCCACGGGAATTTGCTCCATGCTTGGGGCCTCCATCAACATAGTGCCTTTTATGATACAAAAGAATGTGCCGGGCATTGGTCCTTATGTCTTGTACGCCTTTGCTTTTGCCGCCGTACCTGCCATTTTTGCCGCCTTGGCCTATGCCATTTTGGCTTCGGCCATGCCCAGGGCCGGGGGGAGCTATATCTACGCCAGCAGGGGCCTGCACCCCTATTTGGGCTTTGTGGCCAGCTTTTCACAATGGTTTGGACTCTCCATCGTCATTGGCGTCATTGCCTACGTGACCCTACCTTTCGTTAGGGATATTTTTTTAGGGCTCGGTTGGCCAGCCATAGCGGCGACGGTCTCCTTAGGCTGGGTGCGTGTGTTTTTGGCCCTTCTCTTGGTCTGGGGGTTTGTGGGCATCAATATCAAGGGAAGTAAAAGCTATGCCTTGGCGCTGTTGCCCATGATGTTCCTCATGTTCGCCTTGGGGAGCATTGTCATTTTCAGTGGACTTGCTTTTGACCAAGATGATTTTCTGTCGGCCTTCAAGACCCAAGAAAACACCCATTTTGTCCCCACCGTAAGTGCCGATTTTGATTGGCGCATTTTTCTGTCGGCCGCAGCTTTGCTCTTTTCCAGTTTTATAGGGTTTGATTCCATTGCCCAAGCAGGGGGTGAAGCGAAAAATCCTTCTAAAAACCTCCCCCGCGCCATCTTATTGGCCATTGTATTGGTGGGTACTTTTTATTTCTTGTTCGCTTCGGCCGTATACCATGTGGTTCCCTGGAGCTATATTGCGGAAACGGCACTCCAACAAGACATTTCCGCCCCGGGCCTCCTCAGTCTTATGCTTCCCGCTGCCTTGGGCTTGGCCATACTTGCAGGTGCCACCATCGCCCTAATCAATGACCTGCCTGCCATGCTGTTGTCCGTCTCCAGGTTAATGTTCGCTTGGGCCAAGGATGGTATTTTTCCATCGTACATGACCGCCATACACCCTAGGACACATACCCCATATCGTGCCCTTATCGCCGCAGGGGCCATGGCGAGTGTTGGTGTTTTGGGATCGCACCTTGCCGGTGATTTCTTCTTGGGCATAGATATCATGGTCACCGCCATGATGGTGAATTTTCTACTGATGTGCATCACCCTTCTAACGCTTCCCACCACAAACCCTCATTTAGGAAAGGAAATTGCCGTGGTCCGCAATACCAAGTTGCAAAAAGGAATCGGTATCCTTGGCACCTTATTTTTGCTCCTTTTTCTAGGAGTACATACCTACAAAGACCTCACCGCAGCGGTGGCGCAGTGGTATTTTCACTCTACCCCTGTCTATCTCTTGGTCATGGGCTTGGCAAGCCTGCTGTTCCTGTACAAATGGAAGTCGATGAAAAAAAAGGGATTGGACCCTAAGACAATTTTTAAGGAATTACCCAAAGAATGAAAGGCCCATTCCA
>CAKZLG010000296.1 GCA_937125035.1 uncultured Maribacter sp.
TGACAGGCAGGCTCAGGGCAGGCTACTTGACTTCTTCGAAGTCTACGTCTTCAACGTTGTCCCCTTCTTGGTTTCCACCGGCACCATCGGTTCCGGCTGTGTCCGCTCCGGGCGCTGCTCCGCCTTGTTGGGCGTCTGCCTGTGCCTTGTACATTTCCTCAGAGGCCGTTTTCCAGGCTTCGTTGATCTTGTCCAAGGCGGGGGTGATCACAGCCAGGTCTTTGCTCTCATAGGCCTTCTTCAGCTCTTCCAATGCCCCTTCTATCGGCTTTTTCTTTTCATCTGAAAGTTTGTCGCCAAATTCCTTGAGCTGCTTTTCCGTTTGGAAGATCATGGCATCGGCCTCGTTGAGCTTATCCGCGGTTTCCTTGGCTTTTTTGTCCGCTTCCGCATTGGCCTCCGCTTCTGCTTTCATCTTCTTGATTTCCTCCTCGGTAAGTCCTGAAGAAGCTTCGATCCGTATGTCTTGGGACTTATTGGTGGCCTTGTCCGTTGCGGATACTTTAATGATACCGTTGGCATCAATATCAAAAGTAACCTCTATCTGGGGTGTTCCCCTAGGTGCTGGCGGTATGCCATCTAAATGAAACCTACCTATGGTCTTGTTGTCAGATGCCATGGGCCTTTCGCCTTGTAGCACGTGGATTTCCACTGAGGGCTGATTGTCCGCCGCTGTAGAGAACACTTGCGATTTTTTCGTTGGAATCGTGGTATTGGCCTCGATCAACTTGGTCATGACGCTGCCCATGGTCTCAATACCCAAGGACAAAGGCGTTACGTCCAATAACAGGACATCTTTTACATCTCCGGTAAGTACGCCTCCTTGAATAGCGGCACCAACGGCCACCACCTCATCTGGATTCACCCCTTTGGACGGTTTTTTCCCGAAGAACTTCTCCACCGCTTCCTGTACGGCAGGTATTCTCGTGGAGCCCCCAACCAAAATAATCTCATCTATATCGCTCTTGGAGAGTCCCGCGGCCTTCAAGGCCGTTTCACAAGGGGCAATGGTGCGTTTCACCAAATCCTCAATCAATTGCTCAAACTTCGCCCTGGTCAACGTACGTACCAAGTGTTTTGGTCCAGAGGCCGTTGCCGTTACATAGGGCAAGTTGATCTCTGTTTGGGCAGAGGAAGAAAGCTCAATTTTTGCCTTTTCCGCGGCTTCGCGCAAGCGTTGCAATGCCATGGCATCATCACGCAGGTCCATGCTCTCGTCTTTCTTGAATTCCTCGGCCAACCAGTCAATGATCTTTTGATCGACATCATCACCGCCCAAATGGGTGTCCCCATCGGTTGAGAGTACCTCAAAAACGCCATCACCCAGTTCCAAAATCGATACATCGTGCGTACCTCCACCAAAATCGAACACCACCACTTTTTGATCAGTATCCTTTTTATCCAGGCCGTAGGCCAAAGAAGCCGCCGTAGGCTCGTTAATGATACGTTCTACCGTTAGACCGGCAATCTCGCCTGCCTCTTTCGTGGCTTGGCGCTGTGCATCATTAAAATAGGCCGGAACCGTGATCACCGCACGGGTCACATCCTGACCCAAATAGTCCTCTGCCGTTTTTTTCATTTTCTGCAAGATCATGGCAGAAAGCTCTTGGGGAGTATACAACCTGCCCTCTATATCCACACGTGGCGTGTCATTATCCCCTTTGACCACTTTATAAGGAACCCGTTTGGCCTCTTTACTGGACTCGGAATATTTGTTCCCCATAAATCGTTTTATGGAGTAGATGGTCTTGTTAGGATTGGTCACCGCTTGCCTCTTGGCCGGATCCCCCACCTTGATCTCCCCGCCGTCCACAAATGCAATGACAGAGGGTGTAGTTCTTTTTCCTTCCGCATTGGGTATCACCACTGGTTCATTGCCCTCCATCACGGAAACACAAGAGTTGGTCGTACCCAAATCAATACCTATAATTTTACTCATTCTATATGTTTTAAAATATTAGTGCTTTATTTTCCTGACTCTTAAAAGTCAATTAATATGCCAAGCCTATAAAACTGACAGGATGTCATTCTCTATGCCCATAGGGTATCACGCCAAGCACCCCTTCCCGATCATTCGCCAACATAAACAGCCACTCCCCCTAAAAATTGTCCATCTGTATAGGGTGTTTGTTTGTACCTTAGCCCTACTTTATTTTTACAACATGTTACAAATAGAATGCATCAGCGTCTTTGATATGCTAAAAATTGGCATAGGCCCTTCCAGTTCCCACACCTTGGGGCCATGGCGTGCTGCACAACGCTGGCTGAACGCCTTGGAAAGAACCCACGAACTGAAGGAAATCAGCGAAGTTCGCGTGCATCTTTATGGTTCCCTCTCCCTCACCGGTAAGGGCCATGCCACAGACTATGCCATTATGTTGGGCCTCACGGGTGCCGATCCGGAAACCATTCCCATTGCGGACATTCAGCAGACCATAGACCATATAAAAGCACATCAGAAATTACCCCTGGGCGGAGAGCACGCCGTGCATTTTGAACCTTCGGCGCATATTCAATACCACAAAAAATTTCTGCCTTTCCATGCCAACGGACTTAAGTTTGAGGCGCGCCTGCACAATGGTAAAAATAAAACCCAGACTTACTATAGTATAGGTGGCGGTTTTGTGGTTGTACAGGAGCGAAAAAATGCCCGTAAAAAAGAATCGCTGTTCAACACCTTTCCTTATCCCGTTCAAAAGGGCGATGAACTTTTGGCCTTTTGCAAAAAGGAACAAAAACCCATTTCCGCCATTGTGTTGCAGAATGAAGGTTCCCTCCGCAGCGATGCTGACATTGACCATCAATTTAAGCGTATTTGGGATACGATGTTGGAGTGCATGTACATTGGTTGCCATACGGAAGGCACGCTGCCCGGTGGCCTCCATGTAAAACGGAGGGCTTCTGAGCTTCATGGAAAATTGATGGGCGATCTCCCGTACACCAATCCGGAGGAATGGTTGCTGAGCATACGGCAGACCGAGGTGAAATTTAGGCAGATCCTACAATGGGTAAGTTGTTTTGCCTTGAGCGTCAATGAAGTGAACGCGTCCTTGGGCCGGGTGGTCACCGCCCCTACCAATGGCAGTGCAGGGGTCATCCCCGCCGTTTTAATGTATTACATGGTCATAGAGAACCACGCCGGTAATTTTGAGCACATTAAACAATTCTTGCTTGTGGCCGGTGAAATTGGCAGTATCTTTAAAAAAGGGGCTACCATTTCCGCAGCTATGGGAGGATGTCAGGCAGAGATCGGCGTTTCCTCGGCCATGGCGGCCGGCGGGTTGTGCGAGCTACTGGGCGGCAGTCCGGAACAAGTGCTCATGGCGGCCGAAATTGCCATGGAACATCATCTGGGCCTCACCTGCGACCCCATAGGGGGCTTGGTACAGGTACCCTGTATAGAGCGTAATTCCATGGGGGCCATAAAGGCGATCCATGCTGCTGAATTGGCCCTGGGCTCCGATCCAGCCATGGCCAAAGTACCCTTGGACAAGGTGGTACAGACCATGTGGGAGACCGCGAAGGACATGAGCTCCAAGTACAAGGAAACGTCTGAAGGCGGGTTGGCCGTGGGCGTGTTTTTAAGTGATTGTTAGAGAGAGAGCTTAATTTTGGGCCAAGTGGGCCTGTACATTGGTCTCTATACGCTTATGGATGTCTCCTGTTTCCGCCTTTTGAAAAGGCTCTCCGGTAATTTTTTCGTAAAGTTCTATATACCGGTCAGAGACGGATTGGATGTACGCGTCTGACATTTCGGGCACTTCCTGCCCTTCCAATCCCTGAAAACCGTTTTGTATGAGCCATTGCCTCACAAATTCTTTGGACAATTGGCGCTGGGGCTCGCCATTCGCCTGGCGTTCCCCATAGCCCTCCGCATAAAAATAGCGGGACGAGTCGGGCGTATGGATCTCATCGATCAACATGATTTCACCTGAGGCCGTCTTTCCAAATTCATACTTGGTATCCACCAAGATGAGTCCACGGGCAGCGGCAATTTCCGTACCGCGTTGAAAGAGCGCTCGGGTATATTTTTCCAAGATGGCGTAATCCTCTGCGGAGACAATGCCCCTTTTGAGAAGGTCTTCCTTTGAGATGTCCTCGTCATGGTCTCCCATTTCGGCCTTGGTGGCCGGGGTGATGATGGGCGTGGGAAAGGGGTCGTTCTCCCGCATCCCTTCGGGCATGGAGACACCGCACAATAGCCGCTTTCCTGCCTTGTATTCCCGCGCGGCATGACCGGACATATAACCACGGATTACCATTTCCACCTTAAACGGTTCACAAGCATGCCCTATGGCCACATTGGGGTCCGGGGTGGCCAAGAGCCAATTGGGAACAATATCCGCCGTATCCGCCATCATCTTCGTGGCAATTTGGTTCAAGATCTGCCCTTTAAAGGGAATACCCTTGGGCATGACCACATCAAAAGCGGAAAGGCGATCGGTGGCGATCATGACCAAAACATTGTTCTGCAGGGCATAGACCTCCCGTACTTTACCTTTGTAGACACTTTTCTGACCGGGAAAATGGTAATGGGTTTCGTATAGGGTATGGGCCATTTGTAAATCAGTTTTGGTGTTCAATGGTCTTATAGGCTTCAATTACTTTTTTAACGAGTTTATGACGTATAACGTCTTTATCATCCAAGTGAATGATCTCTATGCCCTCAACGTTGTTGAGCACCAGCAAGGCCTCCTTGAGGCCGGAGATGACCCGCCTGGGCAAATCGATCTGTCCTGGATCCCCTGTGATCAAAAATTTGGCATTGCGCCCCATACGGGTCAGGAACATTTTCATTTGGGCGTGGGTGGTGTTCTGGGCCTCGTCCAATATCACAAAGGCGTTATCCAACGTTCTGCCGCGCATAAAGGCCATGGGAGCAATCTGTATGATGCCGGTTTCAATGAAATGGGTCAATTTTTCCGGGGCGATCATATCGCGCAGCGCGTCGTACAAAGGCTGCATGTAAGGATCCAGTTTCTCTTTGAGATCGCCAGGAAGGAAGCCAAGGTTTTCGCCTGCCTCTACGGCAGGCCTGGTCAAAATGATCCGTTTTACCTGTTTTTCTTTAAGGGCCTTTACGGCGAGCGCCACCCCTGTATAGGTCTTTCCCGTACCTGCGGGTCCTATTGCAAAGACCATATCGTTCTTTTTCGCCGCATCCACCAAACGCCGTTGGTTGGCCGTCTGGGCCTTGATCAAACGGCCACTGACCCCGTGCACCAGGGTTTCACCACTATGCTCGGGGACCTGCAGTTCGGCGGCCCCTTGACTGGAGAGGAGCCGCTCTATACTGTTCTCATCCAATCTATTGTATTTCAAATAATGGTTGGTAAGCTGATCAAAGCGCTTTTCAAACTCTTCCAAGCGGTCCTCCTCTCCAAAGGCCTTTATCTTATTTCCACGGGCCACGATCTTCAGCTTGGGGAAATATTTTTTTATAAGGTTAATATGTTCATTGCCCTGCCCAAAAAAATCCCTTGGGCTTATTTCCGTTAGTTCTAGGATAAGTTCGTTCAAATAGTGGGGTTTTAAAGATTTTTTATAGTGTACAAGAAAATTTATTGAGGCCCTTTTTTTACGTAATTTTGAAATCAAATTTAAACAAATTTTAAGTTTGGTTATCCAAAAACATATCAACATTGCCGTATGGCCATAATTACCCTCACCACGGATTTTGGACACAAAGACCATTTTGTGGCGGCCATGAAAGGATTGATTTACAGTGAGCTCCCTGAGGCCAAAATTGTTGATATTTCCCATGATATCGCACCGTTTGACCTTCAGGAATGCGCCTATATTCTAGAAAACACCTACAGGCACTTCCCCAAGGGCACCGTTCATGTGATCGGTATGGACGCGGAAGCCCATGCAGATAAGAAGCACGTAGTGGTACTGCTTGATGGTCATTATTTCATTACGGCCAATACCGGGGTGATCGGCTTGATCGCCAATGAGGTGTCCCCGGAAAAGGTGATGGAGATCCAACTGCCCAATGCCGTGCACAATTCCTTTCCCACGGCCCATATCTTCATTAAAGTGGCCTGCCATATTGCCCGGGGCGGCACTTTAGAGGTGGTGGGCAAACCGTATACGGCGCTAAAGACCCTCAAGAAGTTTGCTCCACGCATCATTGAAAATGGGAGGCAAATTATTGGAAGTGTCATTTATATAGACAATTATGGCAATGTGGTCACCAACATTAAAAAACATCTTTTTGAGGCTTATAAAAATGGTAGGACATTTGAAATCCTGGTGCGGAACCATACCATAAAATCGATTTATAAAGCCTACAGCGATATGGAAAATGACAGGGAAGAAAGAGGAAGGCGCCGGGGAGATGGCGACCTCTTGGCCCTTTTCAATTCGTCGGACTATTTGGAACTGGCCATTTACAGAAGCAACCTCAAGACCGTTGGGGGGGCCTCCACCCTATTGGGACTAGAGTATAGGGATACCATTACCATAGACTTTAAGTAGTAGGGGACGACAGATAATTGAAAGGCGCTACCGTTGATAACTTATGCAAATCGTGCACCTTCTGCCTTGTAAAACGCCTAAACGCCGCGCTTTTATGGAAAATGCCGGAGGTATTTCTGTTGATAAGTTTGTTTCTCTCAAAAGACCATTTAAAATATCTTTGTTAGCAGAGAACGGGTTTGCGCTTCAACCGTTGTATGGCTTCCGCGGAAGAAATCAACCTTGGGCCCACACCTATTTTTATTTGTAGTGGTGCCACGGGCCACACAAAGCAAATGGTACAATAATTCAGGTAGGATCCATGGCGGGCCACCAAAGGCATTAAATAACAACACATGAAATTCATAGTATCCAGTACGTATTTATTAAAGCAGCTACAGACCTTGGGCGGGGTGATCAGCAATAGCAATACCCTACCCATCCTAGATAACTTTCTGTTTGACTTAAAACAGGACAAATTAACGGTCTCCGCCTCCGATCTAGAGACCACCATGAGCTCTGTGCTCACCGTGGAGTCAGACAACGAGGGTACCATCGCGGTACCGGCACGTCTGCTTTTGGAAACCCTGAAGACCTTTCCGGAGCAGCCCTTGACCTTTGTGGTGGAGGACAATAATACGGTGGAAATAAGCTCCAATCACGGTAAGTATGCCCTGGCCTATGCGGATGGGGCAGAATTTCCCAAGGCCGTGGAACTTTCCGACCCCAGTTCCACCACCCTCTTGGGCGACATACTGGCCACGGCGATCAACAAGACCATTTTCGCTGCCGGGAACGATGACCTTAGGCCCGTAATGAGCGGGGTTTTCTTCCAGTTCTCCCCAGAGCACCTCACCTTTGTGGCCACGGATGCACACAAATTGGTAAAATACCAACGTGCGGACGTAACGGCATCACAAGTGGCCGAATTCATTATGCCCAAGAAACCCCTCACCCTTTTAAAGGGTATCCTGGCCGGAAGCGAGTCTGAGGTTTTGATCGAGTACAATGACAGCAATGCCAAGTTCAGTTTTGACGAGACGGAGCTTATCTGTAGATTGATTGATGGCAAATACCCTAATTATGAGGCCGTGATCCCAAAAGAAAACCCGAATAAGCTGAGCATAGCCCGGAATCAATTTTTAGGTTCCGTGAGGCGTGTTTCCATCTTTTCCAATAAGACCACCCACCAGATCCGGTTGAAGATCGCCGGTGCCGAACTGAACATCTCCGCAGAGGACATAGATTACAGCAATAAGGCCGAAGAGCGACTTACCTGTTCCTATCAGGGAGATGATATGCAAATTGGTTTCAATTCCCGCTTTTTGACGGAAATGCTGAACAACTTGGACTCTGATGAGGTGTCATTGGAAATGAGCCTGCCCAATAGGGCCGGTATTCTTACCCCAATTGATGGCCTGGATGAAGGGGAGCAGGTGACCATGCTGGTCATGCCCGTGATGCTGAACAATTGATGCGTCCCCTTTTTGCAAGATGAGGTCTTGGCCCTGTTCTTAGATCGGGAAGCGAACGCCCATTAAGAAATAGACCATGCAGCATAGAACACATTCCTGGCTTGCAATGAGCGTTATACTGCTCATACTCCTGCTTGCTTCCCGCGGTTATGGCCAACAGGCGAAAGAAACACCTCCCAACATCATACTCTTCCTTGTAGATGATATGGGACCTATGGATACCACCGTGCCATTTTTGACCGATGCCAAAGGAAATCCGGAAACCCATCCGCTAAATCAGTTTTACAAAACGCCAAATATGGAAGAGCTGGCGAAACAGGGCATACGGTTCACCCAATTCTATGCCCATTCCGTCTGTTCCCCTACCCGTGCCTCGCTGCTTACCGGCCAAAACTCGGCGCGCCATGGCACCACCAATTGGATTTATTCCGAAAGTAATAATCGTACGGAATTTGGGCCAATGGACTGGAACTGGAAGGGGTTGACCAAAAAATCGGTGACGTTGCCAAGGCTTTTCCAAAAAGAAGGATACCGCACCATTCACGTGGGCAAAGCCCACTTTGGCCCTATGGGCAGTGAAGGGGAAGACCCACTACATCTTGGTTTCGACGTAAATGTTGGAGGTAGTTCCATTGGCCAACCCGGCAGTTACTACGGTCAGGAGGGCTATGGACATCTACAAGGTGAAAAAGCCAGGGCAGTGCCCCATTTGGAACACTACCACGGGCAGGATGTTTTTTTGACCGAGGCCTTGACCCTAGAGGCCAAAAAAGCCATTTCAAAAGCCAAGGAAGAGGAAAAACCTTTTTTTCTCTATATGGCCCACTACGCTGTTCACGCGCCTTTTCAGTCCGATCCCCGTTTTGTGGCCCATTACGCGGGCTCCGGCAAATCGGAAAAAGCCCAAGCCTATGCTTCATTGATCGAGGGCATAGACAAATCTTTGGGAGACCTCATGGATCATGTAAAGAAGATGGGGGCAGGCGAAAACACACTGTTGCTTTTTTTAGGAGACAATGGCTCCGATGCTCCGTTGCCCATAAAATTTGATTATAGCAGCTCAGAACCCTTAAAAGGAAAAAAGGGCAATCATTGGGAGGGCGGAATGCGTGTACCCTTCATAGCCTCTTGGGTTTCCCCGAAAGACGGTGACCCCCTCCAACGTAAAATACCCATCGCCCGTAATGCCATCCAAACGCAAATGGGTACGATCTTAGATATTTTCCCCACCCTCTGCCAGGCAGCGAACCTCGATTTTCCCAAAGACCATCTGACCGATGGCGTTGCATTGCAAAAGCAGTTGAACGGTACGGAGAACCCAGACAGAAAAGAAGTTTTTCTCAATCATTTTCCGCATGGAAACCATAGAAGCACTTATTTTACCAGCCTTGTCAGGGAAGACTGGAAAGTGATCTACCATTATCCCGTGTTGGACCTGCCCAAATACGAACTATTTCACTTAAAGCGTGATCCGTTCGAGACCAGGGACAAGGCCAATGAAAATCCAAAACAATTGCGCCGGATGATGCAGTACATGTCCGAAGAAATGAAAAACCATAAGGCCCTATACCCGCAAAAGGACAACAAAGTATTGTCTTTGGTCATTCCCAAAAAAGGACGTTGACCTTCTTTTCCCTTAGTTAAGCAATGAAACGGATGGTGCCAAAGTAACTGGGGGACTCCCCTTGACTGGCGCGTACGGCATTCACCGCAGGCATGACCAAAGAAAGGACTCCGGCAAACACAAGCAGCAAAATCCCCGCACCCAAGAGCAATATGGCGGGTATGCCCACTATGACATATAAAATAAGACTTAGTTGAAAGTTGATGACGGCCTTGCCATGTTCGTTCATGTCCACGACAGTATCCCTAGTGGTAAGCCAAAGGACCAAGGGAACGATGAGGCCCCCAAATCCGGTAACAAAATCCAAATATTGGGAAAGATGGGTAACGACCAACAGATTTCGGTCTTCCCTAACGGCAGTATTATGATTGATGATTTCCATGACTTGATTGTTTTTTTGATGAATATTACCTATTCGACGCAAAAACGATCATTTTGTTACACGTCGCGCTTGGATCACTACATCTTCCGCTCTAGTTTCTTCAGTTTTTCCATTTGTTTTTGCAACCGCGCTTCTTGCTTTAAAATCTTCTTGTCCAATTTCTCTATATCCACCGGTGACAGCTTGCCCTTCTCCGTTCCCTTAAGAAGGCCCGCCCTCAACTTTTCCAGTTTCCTTTCTTCCTTTTTAACCGATTTTTGTTGTGCGGCCAGTTCTTTTTTCGCTTTATCCAGCTCCGCCTTTTTCTCCTCCTTTTTCAAGGATTTTCGTTCCTCCTTTTCCGCTTTCTCCACTTTTTTACGTACGTCACGAGCCTCTTTTTCCACCTCCTCAACGGTGGGTCCATTTTCAATGGGGGTTTCCTGCGCCTGTAGGGCAGACATAAAACAGAAACAGAATAGTAGTGTGCCTAGTAATGGTTTCATAGTTAAGGGTGTTTTTATTCCAGCGTCAAAAATAAAGAAAAATGAACAGCACCGGCCAAAGCAGCATGGAAAGAATCGGTAGGTGAAGTCCTCCCTTACTCCCTCCAGAGGAGGGAAATGCTTCTTTTGCGTTGTCTGGTGTAGAAAAATTTAATAAGAATACTCCTGGTGTATTTTAAAAATTTTACACAAGAATGTCATCTCGAGCAGTTGATTTTAGATTTATTACTTTGAAAATTAATTATATAGACCCCTTTGGGCCATAAAAAGGTTTTCGATACAATTTTTCTTCATTGCATTTCGAAAAATCACTCGTATTGACCCTATGGTGAAGGTGACAGGTTTAAAATGCACAACGGGTTAAGAATGAAAATGCCTACCATCGCATTTCGGGGCAGTAAATGGAAATGAACAGCACATGCAAAGAGCGCAATGAAAAATGTTACTTTTGCACCATGCTTCCAAATGATACCATCATTGCTTTGGCTACACCCCCGGGAAAGGGTGCCATTGCCATCATCCGAATGTCCGGCCCGGCGGCGATTCGCTTGGCCTCTGAAAATTTCACATCCGTCAGGGGCAAAGAACTGGCCCGCCAAAAGAGCCATACCCTTCATTTGGGTCATATAAAGGATGGTGCAAAAATATTGGATGAAGTCTTGGTCTCACTGTTCAAAGGTCCCCACTCCTATACCGGTGAGGATGTGATAGAGGTTTCCTGCCATGGGTCGCAATTCATTCAGCAAGAGATCATCCAATTATTCCTGCGCAAGGGATGCCGCATGGCCCAACAGGGAGAGTTCACCTTACGGGCCTTCTTAAATGCCAAGATGGATTTGAGTCAGGCCGAAGCCGTTGCCGACCTGATCGCCAGTGAGAATGCCGCCAGTCATCAGCTGGCCCTGCAGCAGATGCGCGGGGGGTTCAGTGATGAGATAAAGACGCTACGGGAAGAACTGCTCAATTTTGCCTCCCTTTTGGAGCTGGAGTTGGATTTTTCGGAAGAGGATGTGGAGTTTGCGGACAGGGCCGCCTTTACGGCCTTGATCCAAAAAATGGAGGGACTTTTAAAATCGCTCATCGATTCGTTTGCGGTGGGCAACGTCATCAAAAACGGCATTCCCATAGCCATTGTGGGTGAACCCAACGTAGGAAAGAGCACCTTGTTGAACGCCCTTTTAAAGGAGGAGCGGGCCATTGTATCGGACATCGCCGGCACCACCAGGGATGCCATAGAGGACGATATGACCATAGCGGGTGTTGGGTTTCGATTCATAGATACCGCTGGAATCCGCGAAACTACGGACACTATTGAGGAAATAGGCATAAAACGCACCTTTGAAAAGATAGAAAAGGCCCATGTGGTCCTCTTGTTATTGGATGGCGCGGCGCTTGCCAAAGACGACCAACGGAAAGCTATGGCCCAACGCACCATGGAACAGATAAAGACCAGCCATCCCGCGAAACCTCTGGTCCCCATCTTGAACAAAATGGATTTGGTGCCGCCAGAATCCTTAAAGCGGATGGCACAGCTTTTCCCCAATGCGGTGCCGATAACGGCAAAATCGGGTGAGGGATTGGATGTGTTGAAATCGAAATTATTGGATTTTGTGAATACAGGAGCCCTGCACAGTGGCAATGCCATTGTAGCCAATACGCGGCATTATGATGCCTTGACCAAGGCCTATGCAGACATTCAAAAGGTTCGCCTGGGCATTACAGAGGACATCAGCAGTGACCTGTTGGCCATAGATATCCGGGAGGCCCTGTACCATCTGGGTGAAATAACGGGCCAAGTGACCAACGATGAGCTTTTGGGGAATATCTTTGCTAATTTTTGCATCGGGAAGTAAAACGGTCGGCAACTACCATCCGGTTTTTGCTTCCCGCCAAAGGCGGACAGGTACGTCAATTTGCCGGAATAGCTACAAAAACCGGACAGGATCCACGCGCAAAGTTTTTGGGTAAGATTTGGGACCATCTGCCAAAACTAACATTAAATATGTCCATATTTGCTAAATATCATTAAAATATCTATCTTTGTGCTTCTAAAATGTAAAAAAATGAACGTAAGTTTCACCAAAAAACAAGAAGAATACATTGCCAAACAAGTAGACTCTGGGGAATATCAGAACAATAGCGAGGTTATCCGCGATGCGCTTCGTCTGCATGAAATCTATCGCGAAAAGGTCATTGCGGATCTAAGGGCAGAGATTGAAAAAGGATGGAATGGTCCTGACAGTGATATTTCAGTTGACGATATCATAGCCTCTAGGAAACAGGAACAATGAATGGCTATGTTCTTGCGGAAGCTGCCAAAAATGACCTCCAAGAAATCTATGATTTCGGAATATCTAAATTTGGTCACTCACAGGCCACAAAATATTTAGAGGGCTTGAGAGAGTATTTTGAGGCTTTGACCAAAAATCCGGACATCGGCAAACAAAGGGATGAAATAAAAGTTGGGTTATATAGTCTTCCTCACGTGTCTCATATCATTTTTTACCGAATTTTACCCGATCGCATTCGTATTGTCAGGATTTTGCATGGTCGAAGTGATATTCCAAAGCACCTTAAATGAATAAAACTATTACACATGAACAGTACTTAAAAGCAAATCTTCGGCTAGAAGAGTTGCTAAATGTTGTTGATGATAATACACCTATGGATAGTCCATTGGGTAAAGAGTTTCTGAAAGTTTCAGATATTATTGAAGAATACGAGAGCATTCATTATCCCATGAAAGAC
>CAKZLG010000297.1 GCA_937125035.1 uncultured Maribacter sp.
TTCGTGGAGAACCATAATAATGGGGTGGATGTTTTCAGAAATGAATTCCCTTCCACAAGTCCATACTTCACTCAAGTGACCATAAATGCAATAGGTGCCCCAGGAACAGGGGCAGGGGGGTTGGGCCTTCCGGAAGGGGGATCGGTTGAGGGGGACTATGGCACGTCTAGTGATCTTAACCAAGATGGATATCCGGACATCTTGGTCCGCAGGGACAATACCGGCACTAACTCCGGTGTTGACCAGAACACCTTGGATATTTTCATTAACGATGGCGATGGGACGTTTACAGCCAACACCTCCATTAATGATGACACCAGTAATTGGAACAAAGGGGGCCTTATAACCGGGGACTTTGATAATGACGGTGATTTTGACATTTTGTGGACGTCTGCATCCACCAGCGGAAATCTTTCCGTTGTTTACGAAAATACGGGCAACAACAGCATGGTATTCTCGCCTGTGGCCAATCCCTTTTTTCTCGAAGGAGGTGGGCCAGATACTTCCTCAAATTTTGATGGTTGCGCAATTGGGGATATTGACAATGATGGCGATTTGGATCTTTTCATGACCCAGAATGCCGGGACCAGCAAGCTCTATCTCAATTCGTCATCAGGTCCGGGTAATTTCGCTTTTCGACAGCCTGGGCCTTCATGGATACCTGGAGCAGCCACCAATTATGGCATTGATGTAAACGGCAATGGAGAGGGCTGTGCATTCGCGGATTTTGATAATGACGGTGATTTGGACCTATATGTCAATAAAACCGGGGCCAACCAACTTTGGAGAAACGACTATATTGGAAGCGCAGCAGAACTGGCTGCCACCTATCAAAACAATTACCTAAGGGTCATAGTTGAAAAGGATCTTGGGGGAGGACTTACCACCTTGGCATCAAATGCAACCGTGAGGCTACTGGATTGTGGCTCCAATCAGATAAGTGGAATAAGGGAAGTTGGGGCCGGAGGGGCATCCCACGGATCACAAACGAGCCCTTGGCTTCACTTTGGTCTGAACTATGGTCCCGAGAGTCCATACCTTATCGAAGTAACATTTACACGAAATGGAACAACACCTATAGTGGTGACCAAAGTGGCCACTCCAAGTGACCTATCCCCCATAAGTCCTGGCAGTTCCAGTTTGGCCCTGGAGCAGACCATCGTTGTTCGTGATACCGATGCCGATGACACCTTGGCCTGTGATGCCGATCAAGATGGTGTACTGGACGGTATAGATCTTGACGATGATAATGATGGCATTCCTGATTATTTGGAATGCAACCTATTGAGCAATTGGGATTTTGAGGCGAACACAGGCCTAAATTTCGGAAACAATGTAGGCACCATCCCTGTGTCATGGGCCGTTACGGCAGCGTCGCCAAATATCATTTTTGTAGACGGACCAGCAGGTTCTACCTATGGTATCGGCGGACCTGAATATGATGGTGATGGTGGTGCCGGTCAATACTTTGACATCACTGGGACTGCAGCTGTGTTTCAAACGTTTTCAATACCAACGGGCGGTAGATTTCTTTTTGGAGGTAAAGGCTCCGCACGCGATAATAGTTCGGGCCCCGTTGAGTTTCAAATAAGACAGGGCACCGGAACTGG
The DNA here is from genome assembly GCA_937125035.1 of uncultured Maribacter sp. Classification (GTDB taxonomy): domain Bacteria; phylum Bacteroidota; class Bacteroidia; order Flavobacteriales; family Flavobacteriaceae; genus Maribacter. Next base: position 1,611 of record CAKZLG010000297.1, read on the forward strand.
TGGAACTCTTATGGCAACAAGTGGAGCACAGAATATGACGGACAACACCACTTGGACCTTGGTTCAACAAGAAACTTTGCTCAACGCAGGCACCTATACCTTCATAGCGGTGATGAACAACTTTACCAACGTCGATGATTTATTTGTTTCGGGCCAGTGTGATGACGATGGTGACGGAATTCCCAACCAACGGGACCTGGATTCGGACAATGATGGCATCCATGACCTAAAGGAAGGAGGGCATGGAGCTACAGACTCCAACTTGGACGGTATCATTGATGGCTTGGCCGCTGCTTTTGGTTCCAATGGCCTTTTCAACGGTGTTGAGCTTATCGTGGATAGCGGTATATTAAATTATACCATAGCGGATTCCGACAGTGATGACAACCCTGATTTTATAGAACTTGATTCCGATAATGACGGCTGCTCCGATGCCAACGAGGCCTATACCGATGCCAATGCCGATGGGGGTGATGATGGAATCTATGGCTCAGGTGCGCCTGCCGTAAATGCAGATGGTACTGTGGTTGCCGCAGCCTATACGGCCCCAGCTGATGTGAACACCAACGGAACCGCTGAATTTCAAGAGGCGGGGGCCGTACCCACCATCACCGTGGACCCAATGAACTCCGTCACCTTTGTGAACACCAACGACACCTTCTCCAGTACAGATGATGGGGACGATCACCAATGGCAGGTGAGCACCGATGGCGGTGCCACCTTCAACGACATTGTAGACGGACCCGAGTACACCGGCACCGGCACCAATACCGTGACCATCATTGCTCCGGGGATGGACAAGAACGGCCATCAATACCGCGTGGTCATTACAAGCAATACCTTTGTTTGTGGCGAGACCATCTCTGCCCCCGCCCTATTGACCGTGGGCCCAAGGACCATCATCACCAACAGGCGCATCACCTATAGGGTGAACAAAAACTAGGTAATCCGTGTAACAAATAGTGTTCTGGACCGTCTTGTAGGTAGCATCAATCAAAAAACTACTTGCTTTGAGCACTATTCTTACCGTTAACAACCTTACC
>CAKZLG010000298.1 GCA_937125035.1 uncultured Maribacter sp.
TTCATGAAGCGCACTGATCACCGGCGCATTGTTCTTTTAAAACGGAAACCGAGGCCTTAGGATGGTATTCCACCTAGGAAATAAATCCGACCTAGGCAGCATCTTTGTCTTGCGGTGGTAATAGAATCACGACTTGTAACGATAACGTCAATGTTATCCTGGACCACGCGCTATATTCCAACGAACGAAAAAAACATAATATGGAATTGAAAGACAAAGTAGTATTGATAACAGGGGCATCTAGTGGAATAGGTAAGGCAACCGCCTCTAAATTGGCCAGCCACGGGGCTAAAGTGGTTCTTATGGCGCGCAGTGAAGATGAGTTAAGGGAATTAAAAGCGAGCATTGAGCATGACGGCGGACAAGCCATGGCCATTGGTGGTGATGTTACCAAGATGAGCGACTTTGAGAAGGTTGTCACAAAAATAATGGACAGCTACGGCACATTGGATGTTTTGGTGAACAATGCCGGACTCATGCCGCTTTCCTTCGTGGAAAAATTAAAGACAGATGAATGGGAAAAAATGGTGGATGTGAACATAAAAGGGGTGCTGAACGGTGTTGCGGCAGTACTGCCAAGCCTCAAGGAGAACAAAGGCGGGCACATCATCAATATCTCTTCCATGGCCGCACACCGGTATTTTCCAGGGGGTGCTGTCTATTGTGCCACCAAAGCGGCCGTAAAAATGTTCTCTGAAGGTTTACGCCAAGAGCTTGCGCCCAAGTATGGCATCAATGTCACTTCCATTGAACCCGGCGCCGTTGCTACCAACCTTACTGATACGATTACCGATGAGGACATCAAAGAGAAAATGAAGGGGATGCAGCAAATGGATACTTTGGAATCTGATGATATTGCCAATGCCATTTACTACTCCTTAACGCAACCAGAGCGTGTGAACATCAATGATGTCTATATCGTGCCCAGTGAACAACAATAATTGATACGTATAATTTAAAAGGAAAAATATGGCTACTACCACAGAACAGAATACCGTACAAACCACGAATCCCACCACGGGCGAACCCTTGTCCACTTACACCTCCATGAGCGATGACCAGGTGGAGCAGACCCTGCAACAAGCACATAGTGCCTTTTTGGATTGGAGGCACACCGCTATTGAGGACCGTGCAAAGACCATTGGCGCCATTGGGGCCGAGCTTCAAAATTACAAGGCAGAGCTGGCCAACCTAATGACGGATGAAATGGGAAAATTGCTCACCCAGAGCCAACAGGAAATTGACCTCTGTAGCGCTATATGCAACTACTGTGCGGAGAACGGTGCCAACGCGTTGCAAAACGAGGAACGGCAACTTGGTGATGGTGGAAAGGGCATCATAACCTATGCCCCTATTGGCATTGTATATGGCATACAGCCCTGGAACTATCCGGCATATCAGGTCATACGTTATGCCATTGCCAACCTTATGGCCGGCAATAGTGTTCTTTTGAAGCATGCCGCCAATGTAACGGGGACCGCAAAATTACTAAAAACGATTTTTGATACTGCGGGGCTTCCCCACGGCCTGTTCAATGTACTGGTCATTTCCCACGACCAATCAGATGACATCATTGCACACCAACTGGTACGTGGGGTAACGCTGACCGGTAGTCCCAGCGCGGGCAGGAAAATTGGGAAAAAAGCAGCAGCCAACTTAAAAAAGACCGTTTTGGAGCTGGGCAGTAACGACGCCTATATGATCTTGGATGATGCCGATGTTGAGCTGGCCGTAGAAAAGTGCGTCAAAGGGCGTATTTACAATAATGGGGAAACCTGTATAGCCGCCAAACGCTTTATTGCGACCGAAGCGGTCTATGACGAGTTCCGGGAAAAATTCGTAAAAGGTATGAAGGCCCTGAAATTGGGCAACCCAACTAATTCGGAAACGGATTTAGGCCCTATGGCGCGAAAAGATCTTCGGGAGAAATTGCACGAACAGGTACAAAAGAGCGTACAGAACGGCGCCGAAATCCTTTGTGGTGGCGAACTGCCCGATGGCGAAGGCTATTATTATCCGGCGACTGTTTTGGCGCAGGTAAGCGAAGGACAGCCGGCGTATGACGATGAACTGTTCGGCCCGGTAGCTTCGCTCATAAAGGCTAAGGACAATGAAGATGCCATGCGGATTGCCAATGATAGCCGATTCGGACTCGGAGGTGGAATTTTCTCCAAAGATGTGGATACCGCCGTGGAAATGGCCAGCAAATACTTTGATACCGGAATGGTATTTATCAACTCCTTTGGCTTGGCCGAACCCAATATGCCTTTCGGTGGGGTCAAGAATTCGGGTTATGGACGCGAGCATGGTGGATTCGGCATGAAGGAATTCGTAAATGCGAAGTCCATTATGATTGGGGAGGATTAGGGTAGCGTATAT
>CAKZLG010000299.1 GCA_937125035.1 uncultured Maribacter sp.
AAAAGGTATAAGAACTATAACATGCACATCCTTTCCCTGCATAACAAATATGCCCTGGCCTTTTCCTGTATCATCCTATTTTTTGTGGGGGCACCGTTGGGCGCCATCATTAGAAAAGGGGGCCTAGGCCTGCCCATGGTCGTGGCGATCGTCCTGTTTCTGGTCTATTATTTCATTGGCGTTTTTGCAGGTAATTACGCCAAGGAAGGAAATATTCACCCTATTTTTGGGGCGTGGCTCTCCACACTCATCATGTTGCCCTTGGGTGCCTACCTTACCAAACGGGCTACGGAGGACAAAGGAATGATGAATTTTGGGGCCATAACCGATTTCTTTAAAAACCTGTTCAGAAAAAAACAAGAAGAAGATGATGCTAGCTAAGCCGACCAAAGAAACACAATTACACACCATAGCCGAGGCCATTGAGGCCATAAGGCAGGGAAAAGTGATCATTGTGGTGGATGATGAGAACAGGGAAAACGAGGGCGACTTTCTGGCGGCCGCAGAGCTGGCCACCCCAGAAACAGTGAATTTTATGGCCACCCACGGCAAAGGACTGATCTGTGCCCCCTTGACCGAGGGCCGTTGCCGCGAGTTGGGGCTACATGCCATGGTCAGCAATAATACAGATCCCATGGAAACTGCTTTTACCGTTTCCGTGGATCTAAGGGGCCATGGGGTAACCACGGGCATCTCCGCCACAGATCGATCCAAAACGGTCTGCGCCCTGGCCGAGGAAAGCACCAAGGCCCATGACCTGGCCCGCCCGGGCCATATCTTTCCTTTAATAGCCAAAGAGGGTGGCGTACTGCGCAGGACAGGCCACACTGAGGCCGCTATAGATTTTGCCCGCTTGGCAGGCTTGAAACCTGCCGGCATCATTGTGGAAATCATGAACGAGGATGGCTCCATGGCCAGATTGCCCCAACTGTTGGAAGTGGCCAAGAAGTTCGATCTAAAAATCGTTTCCATAGAGGATTTGGTGGCCTACCGCATGGAGCATGACAGCCTTATTGAGAAAGAAGCGGATTTTGACCTCAAGACCCGATTTGGTGAATTTAGACTACGCGCCTACAAACAGACCACCAATAACCATGTGCATTTAGCGCTGACCAAAGGCAGTTGGACCAAGGAAGAGGGCATTCTTACCCGTATCAATTCCACTTTGGTCAACAATGACATCTTGGGTACCTTAACGAACAGTCCGGATAAAAAATTAGAGGATATGTTCAACGCCATCAATGCCGAGGGCAAGGGGGCCATTGTCTTCATCAATCAGGATTCCGACTCCTTGAACCTTTTGGCCCGCTTGGCGGAATTGCAAGGGCTTCAGAAATCGGGCATCCATAAAGCCCCAAAAATAGAAATGGACAATCGGGATTTTGGAATCGGGGCCCAGATCTTGCACGACGTGGGCATTTCCAAAATTCGCCTGCTTACCAACAGCGCCCAAAGCAAACGTGTGGGTATGGTGGGGTACGGCTTGGAGATTGTGGAATATATAGGTTATTGAGCCTCCATAACGCTTTTGATGGCCGTGGCCATCTGGAGCGCTCTGGTCTCCACTTCGGCCCTGCTCCAACCGAGCTTTACCAAACAGGAAATGGTACGCCCGATCCAATGGTCAGATGCCGAAAAATCCAGGCCATGAGGTTTTTGAAGTCCCTGTTTTGCTTCATTGGGTAATTTTCCAAGAGTATGCTGTTGCAATAGGTGCTGCCATTTTCTATAGTAATGCCAGTTATTATCGTACCAGTAAAAACAGGCATCTACCCCAACATCGGCCAAAGCTTTATGTACTTTGCGGGCCATAGCTTCGGTAGGGAGAAAAAAATTGAGGAAGGAATAGTTCTCCACCCCCCCTTCCGGGACGCGCCTAAAGGTAACCCCTTCCACGGCGTGTATCGCTTGCCGAAGGATACGGTAATTCCGTTCCTGTACCTCCAAAAATTCGTCCAACCGCAGTATCTGGGCACAGCCCACTGCAGCGTTCAATTCAGAAATACGATAGTTATAGCCAAGAAAAGGGTGCCCCTCCGCTCCCCTATCGTTCCCCTTATGGTCGTGCCCATGATCCGAATAGGCGTGTGCATTTTCATAATACTCGGCTTTATTGGTGATCAATGCGCCACCCTCACCGCAGGTAATGGTCTTTACGTAATCAAAGGAAAAACAGCCCAGATCACCGATACTGCCCAAGGGCTTGCCCATGTAACTTCCGCCAATGGCCTGGCAGGCGTCTTCCAGCAGGAGCAGCCCGTATTGATCGCACAAGGACCGCAGCGCACCAAGATCGGCCATGGAACCGCACATGTGCACGGGCATGACCACCTTGGTTTTAGGGGTGATGGCACTTTGTACCGCCTTGGGATCTAAGGTCAAGGTATCGTCCACATCCACCAGAATGGGCACGGCACCCAAGGCTAAAATGGATTCAAAACTGGCCACAAAGGTAAAGGTGGGCATAATGACCTCATCCCCTGCACCGATACCGGCACTGGCCAGGGCCACGGTTAAGGCGGCGGTGCCACTGCTCATTGCATGACAATATTGGGTCTGCATTCTTTGGGCCACGGCCGCTTCCAGCTCCTTGGCCTTCCATTGCCCGTTGCGAAGTCCGTCAAAGCCATAGCGCATAAGAACGCCAGTGTCCAATACCTGCTGAACCTGTTCTTTCTCCAATTCCCCAAACAATTCAAATCCTGGCATAACGTTATTTTTCCTTTATTCAATTTGACACTGAAAATCCTTATCCAAAGAACCACAGCTTAACGGACATGGCCACGACCATAATGATCAAAAAGGTCTTGATGAAGCCATCCCCCTTTTTAACGGAGATCCTGCTCGCCAACCATGCCCCAGATCCGTTGCCGATGGCCAAGACGAGGCCCACGCCCCAGATGACCTTATCGTTGAGGATGAACACCGCCAAGGCGGCAAAGGTATAGATAAGCACCACGGCCACTTTCGTGGCGTTGGCCCGGACCAAGCTCATTCCGTTCACATAATGCAAAAATAAGATAATAATAAAACCCAGACCGGCATTGATGAACCCACCATAGATGCCAAAGAAGAAAAAGGCCACAATGCCGATCCACAAATGCTTTCCGGATATCTTTTCCTGCAGATCTTGCAGCTTCATCTTCGGTTTAAAGATAATGATGAGGACCACCGCAATCATGATGATGGCCAATATCCTGTTGAAGGTCTCCCCGCTGATATCCACGGCGATCTGCGCGCCCAAAATAGCCCCCAAAAAAGCGGATATGCCCAAGTAGATATTAAAGGGTGCGGTAGAGACTCCTTTGCTCACAAAGCCCGCAGTGCCCAAGGCCGTCTGTATGACAATGGCCACCCTATTGGTTCCGTTGGCCACACTGGGCGGGAGGCCCAGGAAAATGAGCAACGGCAGGGAAATCAACGAGCCTCCACCGGCCACGGTGTTGATAAAGCCCACTGCAAAACCAACGGGAATCAAAATAAGATAGTGGTACCATTCCTCCATGGCGCAAATGTAAGCCTTCATTCGTTACAAAATAAGTGCTTTTCTACTCCTACGCCGTGGACAATATTTGTGTAATCACTCCAGACTATAGACCTCCCTTTGTTTTATAACACTAAGGGAAATCCCTTTAGCTGTATGACGAAAATCATTTTTAGGACCAGCCTAATACTTGTATCTTGTGTACAGTACGAACAAAACAAAGCCCATGCACAGGTTTTCAGGGCCGCAAAACGAAAAAAAGCACCATTAGAACAGCCATTATGGGCGAAGAAAGATATAGAACTTGCCAGAAATGTGGCACCATAAACCTGAACAGGGATTATTGTTCGCATTGCGGTCATATTGTGAACATTAACCTGGAACGCAAATTAAAGAGGGAAGAAAAGGCCCAAAAAAAAGAGGAACAAGCTGCGAAAGACAAAAACCAGGTTACCCTGTTTTTTGAACGGGTGCTGGACCATAAAAACCCGTTCATAAGGTATACCGCCAAATTCTTTTATTCCATTTGGGTGGTCGTATTGGCCATCGGATCCTTCCTAGCACTGATATTTAGCTATATAGCAGCGTGAGGAGGGGTTGGTCGTTGGTCGATAAAATAGCAGTGATTTTCTTAACTCTTTAATTTTTTAGAAGTCAGCGGAAAGCGGTTGGCAGGGTGTTTATTATTGATTATTGCTCATTGATTATTGCTCATTGATTATTGCTTATTGCTCATTGATTATTGCTTATTGGTTTCCAACTAGGAACTTTTAACGCTGCACTCGTAACTTTTTCAGCGCTCAGCGCTCAGCGGTTGGCGGTAAGCGCTTGGTTGTTCATTGCTCATTGATTATTGTTTATTGTTTATTCCTCCCTCCCTCCTTTCACCTCCTACTTCGTACCTTAGCAGTGCCCATGCTAGAGCACGTACAACGACAGATAAACGGATTTTTGAAAACCCCGC
>CAKZLG010000300.1 GCA_937125035.1 uncultured Maribacter sp.
ACACCTCAATTCCTGCGGGGAGGTACTGCTCCATTTTCTCTGGGGCATAATCAGAGGGCAAAGCCAAGCGTGCCCACATCCGTGAAGTCTTTTTACCATCTAGGTACAAGTCTGGAATTCCGTTCTCGACCACAACGCGCGCACCAGTTGGGGGAATACCACTGTGTATTGGCTCAGCCTTATTTACCTGTGGGTCTGGGTTCGTGAAACCGGTAGGCAAAAGTAGGCCAGAGGAGCCGAGCACACTGTTCTTAATAAAAGTCCTTCTTGATTTCTTCTGTTTCATATTGATCAATTTCAATGGTTCCGTTGACTAAGTGGCCCCATATAGTGCTATTGATAGCTTGAAAACAGAGGGCTCGGAGAACGTGTTCTTTTTCCGGTACAGGAAAGGCGGTCCTTGGTGGCAAAAACCGGGCTTGTCCTCCAGAATAGGTTTAAGGATTTTTGATGATAATACGTTCGTAGCTCGTTAGGGCCGGGCTACCTTTATCCGTTACCCTCAAAATGATGTGGAGACTTTCGTCTGCCGCTAACTTGGGCATTTTTACGGAAGCTTTTGCTCCTTGCACCTTTAAGTTGGGGGTGCTGTTCAAATTTCCAGCTTCTGGGTAGACCATCCACTCATAATGGAGCTCATCCCCATCAGGATCGGTTGAACCCGAGGCATTGAATTCTAGGATCTCACCATCTTTGGCCTGGAGCATAATGCTTTCCTGTTTTGAAAAGCCCTGCACGGAGACCTTAGGCGCATGGTTGGCCCTATCAAAATCTTCTACGCACCAATCCATCCGAGCGGCAAAATGTTGCTGAAAATCATCGCGCCACCGGTATATGGTGGCCCTGGCATTGGTCTCATTTTGAAAGTGGTCTTTGGCGTCTGTGTAATAACCGGACGCGTTCTTTTGATAACGACCTCCCCAGCCTCCATATTCAGGATGCTCGGCATGGCCTAGGCCGTAATCAAGAAAGAAGAACCAAGATGGGGTATCCCCTTCTTTTAGGGCGCCATGGGGGTTGGGGTCGGTCCAAGTCTCTGTAGGGTACAGTTTCCCCAATGGCCCATGGTCTTCTATTACGTGTTCCTTTAACCATTCCAATGACGTAAGGCTCTCATTGCCCCCTAAGTACATGCCCCTGTACGTCCCCTCACGTTTGTCCGCTCCCTGCGGTGCTTTAGATAAGATGTAGAACAAGGTGGGGTGTTCCGCTATAATTGCGTTGAAAATACGGTCTTGGTCCATGATATCATACACCCTTATCTTGTCAATAAATTGCTGGTATTCCACCGCCGTTCTGGTATTTTTGACCTTCCAAAGCGCTTGGGCAACATCGGTCTGACCACCAAATATGCAGATGTTCAATGGCCGTGCATCTTCTTTGTCGGCCTGCTTAATGATCCATTCCGAGCCCTCGGTATCATTACCCTGGCCCACATTTTCCCATCCCCTGTGGGGGTTCCCTTCTTTTACCACCGCAAGCAACTGTGCGGGAGGAATATAACCGGCATCGTGTTTCTGTAGATTGGGGTACACCTTGGCGTAGCCGTTGATGATTTCCTTTATCATCTCTGGGTTGATGATCTCTTCCTTCAACTCGCCTGGGGTCCCGGCGGCGGAACTGACCAACCCTTCTATTTCGTATTCATTGGCATATACCATGAGGCGAACAAGGGCCTGTTGATCGTCAGGATCACCACCAATATCTGTTGTGACAAGTATACGTGGTTTTTGGCCAAGGGCCGTAAAAGTCAAAAATACCAGTACTATGGCAAAATGGAAACGTTTCATTGTTCAGGTTTTACTATATTATATTCCACCAAGGTTGAAAAGGTTGTAACCGTTTCCGGTCTGGGTGCTGTTTGTTCTGTAAAAGGGGTTGGCATATCTGGCAAGGGCCCGCGGGCCATCCTTTGCATTTACATCTGCCCAGATGTGCACCATGCCGTCTTTAGAATAGGAAAGTATTTGCTCCCCCGGCATGGAGGTGAACTTGCAAGCCATGGCCGATAGGCCGCCGATATTGCCCAATATTTTGCCATGACGGTCCATGACGTCGCCGCTTCCCTCAAAGTAACCTTTTACGAGCTCATGGATACCATCACCGTTCAAATCCACAGGAATGCTGGTATACACGTCAAACCCTAGGTCTACAGGCTCACCTGAGACGGCATTATAGGTATATTCTTCCACTTCCATGCGTTTCTCCCCCTCTGCTGTCCTCGTTTTTTTCCCTACTTTAACTCCCAGTACGTAAGCTTCCCCGTTGTCTCCCAAACGAGCTGCCCAGCCGGTATCCATGTGGCCACTTTCCAAGTCTCCCCACATTTTATCTCCGGCTTGATCGTACATGACCAAACGGGGTGAAAGCTCATTGTATGATTCCCGGCAGGTGAATATGCTCCACGTCTGGTCATCATAATTGTATACCGGCTGTATCATATCGGAATGCCCTTGCCAGGTTTCTTCATCCGCACAGAACAATTGCTGTCCCTTCTCCAATTCAATGGCACGTTCTCCCCACAAGAGATCATCCACACCGTTGCCGTCTATATCCACAACAGGGGTCACATGACTGCCCAATGCCCCGGGAGCATCTCTGGGTATGACATGTTCCCATCTTTGCTGCAAGTCTTTGCCCCAAGCTTGTATGCGCATGGGGCCATACGTGCCTTGGCCGGTCAAAAGCACCGGTTGCCCCTTTACATAGCCCCCCATTATAAAATGGCGGTATAGATGGGAAAGTTCTTGGGGCACTTCGGGTTCTGGCCAAGGTATTTCCGCCGATACCTCCCCAGTCTCCGGATTTAGTTTCTGAAGGACATAATGGGGATAGTTCAATGGATGTTCACTGTCTTTGTTGTTGATTATCCATAGTTCATCCTTGCCGTCTTGGTCCAGATCAAAAGCAAACAATGGGCTGAACCAAATGCCGGGCACCAC
>CAKZLG010000301.1 GCA_937125035.1 uncultured Maribacter sp.
GGCGGTCTTGGAGAATTTGGCCTTCGCCGATGAGATCATCGTGGTTGATTCCCATAGTACGGACGGCACCATTGAAAAAATCAAAGCCCAAGGAAAAGTCACTCTCCTTTTACATCCTTTTGAAAATTACACGGCTCAAAAATCATTTGCCATGGCACAGGCCAGGCATGACTGGATTTTATTTTTAGATGCGGATGAACGGCTCACCCCAGAACTAAAAAATGAGATTTTGAGCACCATTAGAACGGAAGAGCAGGAAACTGTGGCCTATTACTTTAGAAGGACCTTTATGTTCAAAAATAAAAAATTGAGGTTCAGCGGGTGGCAGAGCGATAAGAACTATCGTCTATTCAGGAAAAGTAAGGTTGCCTTTGCAAATGATAGGATTGTGCACGAAACCTTGATTGTAGATGGCAAATCCAGCGTCCTCAAAAACAAATTGATCCATTATTCCTATAAAAATTATGAGGATTATAAAGAGAAAATGATACGGTATGGCCATATGAAAGCCAAGGAGGAGTTGGCCCGGGGCGCCTCTCCCAATCCCTTTCATTTTCTGATAAAGCCGGCCTTTAAATTCGTTCACCACTACATTATTAGATTGGGCTTTCTTGATGGCACAAAAGGAGTGGTAATTTGCTATCTGAACGCCCTGAGCGTATATGCACGCTATCAAGAGCTGAACCGTCTTAAAAAGACTATTCCAAAAGACGAAAATGGCGAAAGATAATTTACGTTTAGCGGAAATCCTGAACCGTATTAATTCCGGCTTGCCCATCCTCCTACCCACCGCCCATTTCCCGGTCATAGCCTGTGATGCCGCGGACGAGCACGCCCTTGCACAACTACAATTGCTCAAAACCCATGCCCCAAAGGAAGCCATACATGCCATGGTGGCCCATGATGCCATGTTGGAAAGGCATGTGAAACAGGTACCAGACCTGGCCTATGATATTTTGGACCTATCCAGCAAGCCCACCATCATTATCTATGACAAACCACAAGGTATTAGCCCCATGATGATCAGGCCAGACGGCACCTTGGGCATATACGTGGCCCAAGACAGGTTTTGCCAGCAGCTCATTGGCCAACTTAAGCGACCCTTGGCCTTTTTCCTGCCCACATTAGATCAAGTACGTGCGCTGAAATCCTCAAAAGAAAAAGAGGGCACTGCTTTACCAAATGTGCCCTATGTGGTAACTTTGCAAAAAGAAAAGAAGGAGCCCCAAAAACCATCGATCATTCAACTGGCCCATGATGGTAAAATAAAGGTGATCCGCCAATAATACCATGGAGGAACTGCATGTAAGCGCTTTATCAAACCCTATTTTCAAGGTCATATCCAAGGCCGCTGAAACCCTGTCCATGGAGTGCTATGTGATCGGCGGCTATGTTAGGGACCATTTCTTACAGCGGGGAACCCCAAAGGACATAGACATAGTGGCCATTGGTAGCGGTATTGCCCTGGCCAAAGCCGTGGCCGCGGAACTGGGTGGCGACCCCAAAATAGCCATCTTCAAGAATTTTGGCACGGCCATGATCAAGCATAAGGACATGGAATTGGAGTTTGTGGGGGCCCGTAAGGAAAGCTACCAAAGAGACAGCAGAAAGCCCTTGGTAGAGGATGGCTCCCTGCAAGATGACCAAAACCGAAGGGATTTCACCATCAATGCGTTGGCGCTTTGCCTCAATAAAGAGCATTGGGGAAGGCTCCTAGATCCCTTCAATGGCATAAACGACCTTGAGAACAAAACCATCCGCACCCCTTTGGAACCCGGTATCACGTATTCTGACGATCCCCTGCGCATGATGCGGGCCATCCGTTTTGCCAGCCAATTGAACTTCCATATAGAGGCAACTTCGTTGAAAGCCATATCCGAACACAAGGAGCGCCTTAAAATCGTGAGTCATGAGCGCATTGTGGACGAACTCAACAAAATCCTCTTGGCCACGCGGCCTTCTGTAGGGCTGGCCCTGATGCACAAAACCGGCCTGCTGCACCTGGTGCTGCCAGAGTTGACCCATTTGCAGGGCATTGAAGAGGTTGAAGGCCAAAAACACAAAGATAATTTTTGGCATACCCTAGAGGTTGTGGATAATATTTGCCAGGCCACGGATGACCTATGGCTAAGATGGGCCGCCCTCCTTCATGATATTGGTAAAGCGCCCACCAAGCGTTTCGACAAAAAAATTGGGTGGACGTTTCACGGGCACGAATACGTGGGCTCAAAAATGGTCTATAAACTCTTTAAGCGGCTGCGCCTCCCCTTGAACGACAAGATGAAGTTCGTACAGAAAATGGTACTGATGAGTTCCAGGCCCATTGTACTCTCAGAGGATTTTGTGACGGATTCAGCGGTGCGCCGTCTTATCTTTGATGCAGGTGATCATGTGGAAGACCTCATGACCCTTTGCGAGGCGGACATTACCACAAAAAACCCTAAAAAGCAGCGCAAGTACAAGAACAACTTTAAGCTCGTTAGGCAAAAGATAAAGGAAGTGGAGGAAAGGGACCACGTGCGTAACTTTCAGCCGCCCATTAGTGGTGAGGAGATCATGGAAAGTTTTGGGTTGAAACCCTCCAAGGAAATCGGGTTTATCAAAGAAGCCATAAAGGAAGCCATATTGGACGGGGAAATACCCAACGAATATGGCCCTGCCAAAGAATTGATGTATGCAAAAGGCAAAGAACTAGGTCTTATACCATTGGATTGATATGAAAAAGCACTTTAGAAAATTGGCGAAAGTGACCCTGGTCCTGGTCTATTTGGTGATCGTGGCCGGGGCCGTGGTGCGGATGACGGGCAGCGGCATGGGATGTCCGGACTGGCCAAAGTGCTTTGGATATTATATACCGCCCACAGAAGCAACAGAATTGGAATGGACCCCCAAAAAGCAATATACCCAAGGGCAGGTGATCATTAGGAACAAGGCCTTGAAAGTGGCCAAAGAAGACTTCACCGCTGGGGATCGTTTTGTAGCGGACCATTGGCAAGCTTACACCAAACATGATTACGCCATTTTCAACCCATGGCATACATGGATCGAATACATCAACCGGCTCCTAGGGGCATTGGCAGGGTTAGCCACCCTTATTTTGGCGGTGGTATCCCTCCGTTTTCGGAAAACAAAACCTCTGATCACCCTTTTTTCATGGTTGGTGGTCTTTGGCATGGGCTTCCAGGCGTGGCTGGGCGCCACCGTCGTGTATTCCGTCTTGGCCCCGGTGAAGATCACAACGCATATGATGATGGCGTTGCTCATTGTGGCCCTTTTGCTTTATATTATATTCAAGAGCAATACAGAGGACAAAAAAATCTCATATGACCGGCCTTTTTTCAACTTGGCCATTACAGCCCTTGTCGTAACTGTGATACAGATTGTATTGGGTACCCAAGTACGCCAGTTTGTGGATGAGCAGATCAATGTTCTGGGGGAACAGGCCAAGGACCTATGGCTGCAAAATCCCAATCTTGTTTTCTACGTACACCGCTCTTTTTCCATTTTGGTGGTGCTGCTGAACATCTACCTGTTCTACCGCATGAAGAAATTCAATCTTGGGCACTTTAAAATGTACTGGGTGCTTTTCCTCATTGCCATAGAGGCCATGACGGGCATTGGCATGTATTATTTGGATTTCCCCTTTGGCAGCCAACCCCTTCATTTGGTTTTGGCCGCTATCCTGTTCGGGGTACAGTTCTATGTTGTTTTAGATGCCCTAAAGCCATCATTGTCAATGAAAACTTTGTAACTTTGCCCTCCCACAAAAATTGAGGCATGGTTTACAAAATTAGGATCATCTTGGATGCCAAAGAAGATATCTTCCGCGATCTGGAGATAGAGGCGCACAATACATTGGAAGAACTCCATAATGCCATTACCCAAGCCTTTGGCTTTTTGGGAAATGAAATGGCCTCCTTTTATACCTGTGATGATGAATGGCAGCAAGATGAGGAAATTGCCCTTTTTGACATGAGCGAATCCGGTTCTGATGTGCGGTTGATGAACGAGACCTTCCTAGAAGATATATTGACCGAAGCCACCCCAAAGCTCATATACGTATATGATTTTTTGAGCATGTGGACCTTCTTTGTAGAGCTGGCGGATATGGATGAAAAAGAAGACGGCAGGGCCTACCCCAATCTCCTCTTTAGTTTTGGTGAACTGCCCGAAACCCCTCCGGAACGCAATTTTGAATCAGAAGGAAGTCCGTTGGATTTTGACGAGACCTTTGATTCTTACGAAGACCTTGATTTTGACGAAAACTGGAACTAGTGGGTCGTTTGTTGAGCAATAAATAACCTTCCCACCAAAAAAGTTACCCCATTAACCAAAAAAAAACATGATCAACCTTTATACGGCCCAGATTGAGACGATTTCCATCCACAGGGTGGGCAACAAGAACAAAAACGAGTCGCTCTTTCTTTCTGCGGAGCCCTTTGCCCTTAATGATGAAACCACCGGTCTTCTAAAAGAGTATTTCTTTAAGCCTTTTCGGGAAAAGGAGGAGAATTACTTGAAATTTGGGCATGAGGTGGACCTGGAGTTCCATGACCTCCATAAAGGGGCGTCGGCCATCTTTGGAGACCCTACCACCGTGCACGCCAATTCAAAAAAAATCGCCGCCCACTTATTTGAACAGTCCAACCATCCGCATATAAAAAGTGGAGAGCTGTATGTGGCCTACCTGACCAATGTGGTACTGGACAATGAAAAAGTGGATGCCCTGGGCATTTTCAAGAGCGAGCTGAAGCATGATTTTTTACAGTTTGAAGAGCGTGGTGCCAATTTAGACCTTGTCATTCAACAGGGTATAAATATCAACAAGTTGGATAAAGGCTGCCTCATTTTCAATAAGAACAAGGAGGAAGGCTACAAAGTACTCTCTGTGGACAGTAATAGATATGATACGAAATACTGGCTGGAAAACTTCTTGGGCGCGGACCCCTTGGCAGATGAGAATTTTTACACCAAAAATTATCTGAAATTCTGCCAGAATTTTGCCAAGGATGTAGTACTGCCCGCCGAGGACAAACAGCAAGAAGTGCTATTTATGAACCGCGCGGTGAACCATTTTGCCAAGAACGACGCCTTTGAGGAGACCCAATTTTTGAACGAGGTCATGGAAAACCCGGAACTGATCCCAGAGTTTAAGCACTACAAAGTAGAGCGAGGACCCAAGTACAGTATTGAAGATGTTTCCAATTTTGATATTGCCAATAAGGCCGTTTCCGATGCCCGAAAAAAAATAAAGAATGTCATTAATCTAGATACCAACATCCAGATTAAACTGGACTTCATCAACCCGGAATCCGCAGAAAAATTCGTGGAAAAAGGATGGGATGAGGAACGCCAAATGTACTACTATCTCGTTTACTTCAACAAGGAACAGAAAAGTTAGGGTGAAAATTGGGACTTCGGCAGCAAGTGGTAAGCAGATGGTTTTGAGCCCATAGCCTACAGCTTAATGTTCTGCTCTATGATCTGTTTCATACTTACATCCTCATAGTTACGGCGCACAAAATTAAGGGCAAGGTCCAATACCTCTCCCATGCCCTTACAGGTTTTGAATTGCATGTCTTGGGTGAGATCATAGATATGCGCCGCCAGCATCTGTGTGTTTTCTGGAGTGGATATATGGTCTTGTTTGCAGATGGCACGTAGTTTTTTTATTCGGTTTCCTGAACTTAAAATCCGTTTGGCCACGATGGATCGCTCCTCTAGCTTGTACTGATCTACGGAATCACGCAGCAACTTATGCTGTACCAAATCTACCATCTGGTAGTTTTCCTTAAAAAACTGGGGCCTGTAAACCTTTAATTTTCCCTCATAGCATTGCTGGTCAAAGTCAATGGCCCTGATCTTGTAGACCACGTGATCAAAATCATGGGTGGGCACAATAACATAATTGTAGGAGCGCATATCCCCCAAAAGACGAATCATACAACGTTCATTGAATTTCACGAATTCCTTGGCCAGTTGGGCCTTTTCCGCTTCAGAACATTTGGGTAGGTTATACTTTATGAACTCGTCTCCAGGTATCCCCGCAATGTGCTCCTCGATCAATGTATCCTTATAGACCAAAAAATTGAGGTTATAGGGAGAGAGCATATGCTCTAGCTCCAACCCATAAATCCGAGAGGCATCCGTTCTTTTTATGTAGAAGTAGGTAAAATTGTCATTGAGGATGTTCCTGATCTTTATACGGAAGGGTTTTGAGTTGCCAAAAGTGCAGAAATCAACAGCATCCACATTCAAGTACTGGTGAATGTTGTTGCTGCCGTCTGAGTGCAATATGGAATAGACTTTCTTTAAACTGTCATCTATCTCATTTCGCTCAAATTCCGGATAATAGACCCGTATCCATAAAGTGTCTTCATCATTCTTGTCATACACGCTGATGGAACCCGAAAAACGCAAAAGGTCCTCGTAAAAAATGGGGATTTCTATTTTACGGCTATAGTGGTTCAAATATTCATCCAAAGGAGCGCAGACCGGATA
>CAKZLG010000302.1 GCA_937125035.1 uncultured Maribacter sp.
GACCACCTTTTTGGGGCGCAACCGGTTCTCGATACGCTTGATTTTCGATGGTAAAAACCGAAAATCAACTACTCGAACTGACATTTTCGCACACTATTTTTGAAATGCACAAGAAGTTGTATTGACTTTTTTTAAAGCTTTTCTACCGGCAGTAATCAGGTTGCTGAGCTTACCGCTAAGGTGGCACCACTTCCAATATTGGGCGAATTATGGTGCCCTGCTAACCAATAGCGTGTATAACCATTGGTTTAGGCTTGTTGAGCTAATTTAAAGGTGTAATTAATGGTTTGTTTAAACGTGTTCCCTTCTGAAGCTAAAGCAAGGCCTAATATGCAAAACGAAAT
Organism: uncultured Maribacter sp.; assembly: GCA_937125035.1. Classification (GTDB taxonomy): domain Bacteria; phylum Bacteroidota; class Bacteroidia; order Flavobacteriales; family Flavobacteriaceae; genus Maribacter. The sequence goes on from CAKZLG010000302.1 coordinate 345, forward strand.
TTATGAATCTATTTTCCAGACGTTTTTGTCTTACAAAAGAACGTGGGTTTGGAGAAAATTAAATGAGTTCAATTGATAAAATAGCCATATCATTAATTACTTATCTGCCTCGCAATATTTTTCATTCCGTATTCTACATCGTTAATGAGAAACTGCCCGCCTTCTGTAAGCGCCGCATCACTTTCATATTTGTACTGAGTAGAAGAAATGGTGTTGTAGTATTGTTTATCATCACCATCATACCATGCCCAAAACAACCACCCTATTCCATTCTCTTTTGCTACTTGCAATACTATCTCTGGATTATAATTAATGGCTGATCCTTCCCCTCTCCAACCAAACTCACCGATAATTACGGGTCCTTCTAAGTCTGCTAATTTTGGGAACATTTCTTCAACCGAATAAGGAGGTGTCCAATCCGTAAAAGTTTTGTCTTCTGTGCGCCAAAATCCATACAAATGAATACTGTGTACTATATTCTTTAAAGGGTCGTGGTTATAAAGTTCATCTGCATAGTTCAATAATGTATTTACCCCTTGTCCGCACCTACCAGCATCAATGACCAGTACATTATTAATACCCACATCCCTAAATCTGGTTATGGCTTCTTTGTAACAATCTAAATAAACCTTGGAGTCTGGCCCCCATTCGTTAGCTATATTTACCAGAAGTTGGCCCTCATAATCTTTCAATAACTCAATCATTTCTGGAGTTAACCATTCATCTACCAATTGTTTTAGCCCCATCTTTCCATTGCCTGCAGGTAAGTCGCACTCGTCTAGACAGGTAGCATCATGCATTTCAAGCATAGGGACCAAACCTGCTTCTATGGACGTTTCTATTAATTTACGTTTTTGTGTAGCATTGATTGATTGGTTGTTCCAGGTCCAAGATGAACCAGAGGTTACCAACCTAACGGTATTTGCTCCAGATTTGGGGATTTCATTTTTTAAGGCATCTAACATATCATCCTCATTCAGCCAAATATGCACACTATTGAATCCGTAGGGAATGAATTCCTCATCATTTTGATCAACCAATTGTCCATTTTTAACGGAAAGATTCCACGACGCAGAATGATCAGGACCAGCTAAATCTTCGTCATTGCCATCTGGGCTGTTGGGAATATCGTCCAAATTTTGATCTACGTCCGATAGGCTGTTGGAAATATCGTCTATATTTTCAACTACGTCCAAAGTACCGTCAGCACAACTGATTACAAAAAACAAAACAAAAAAAATAAAACTAAGTTTCCTCATAACTAATATGTATTCATTTAAATATAAATTTTTCTTTTATGAAAGTTATCCTGCTTTGCCCTGTTCTTGTCTTAATAGAATGTGATCATGAAAGAGAAGCTTACGTAAAAGGAAGAAGTGTTTCCAATCTTCAGAAAGTATTAAAATATAAATTGCTGCTTTTCTTCCTTTATCGTAGTTTTTATCTCCTCCTGTCTTTGACTTTTTATACTTGGTTTTTACTTTACGCCCATACGACTCTCTTTGGTTCGTGAGGGGTCTTAGACTCGGCGACTTTAGGCTGCTCCTCAGTAGTAAGTTGAATGGTTTTTTCCTTATTTTCAGAAAAGGAGTTTCTTTAATTTCCATATCCATAACGGCTTTAAATGCTTTTTTGTTGCTTAGTTCATTGCTGAACAATTGTTTTTTAAAAAATATTCATGAACCTTACCTTGACCAAAGAGTCATTTTGATTTTTTCGCAATGCCATAATGAAAAATGGTATCGACCATCTTTTTAAGGCGCAACCGGTTCTCGATACGCTTGATTTTCGATGGAAAAAACCGAAAATCAACCACTCGAACTGGCATTTCGCACAAAATTTCTAAAATGCACAAGGAGTGGTGCTCACTTTTTTTCTAAAGCACTTCCGTAGGCCGCAACGGCTAACGACAGCATTTTGGAAGCCCTGGCAGACCTTTTAAAATAAGAGCGGGTCAAAGCCTCCCTTTGCGAAGTTTGCCAATTGAAACCCGTCACAGGGATCCACACGAGCACATGAAGATGGCCACAGGGCGTAAAAAGGGTCATTTTGGTCTATTCCAAAGGAAATCGACGTCGGCTGAGCGGTTGTGGTAATCCAATCTGTTCATCAAGAAGGTCCCGACTGCGATCAAACTACTCCAAAAAATAGGGGTTTATACATCCTTCCTCAAGAATTAGCACCGTTTCTCCATAGAAAGGGTACAACAAACAATAGGATGCCCTGTGCATTCGTTGTAATGGTAAGATAACTACCTATTCCACATCAAATGATCGTGCTTTGAGGCTCAAAAAACATTGGAAACGGCTTGTATTGTGCATCATTTTGATGCCTACTCTCCTTATGGGAGCTCTTTTGATCTATGTTCAAACCCATCAATCTGAAATCATCAAAGAACAGGTGGCCCTCCTGAACCAAGAATACCAAGGGCGTATCCGATTAGGTAAGAGCAAGTTATCCCTATTTGGTAATTTTCCGGACCTCTCCATAAAGATCTATGATGTTCAAATTTTTGAGTCCAAAGCGGTCAAAGCACCCCTGATCATGGATGTCAAGGACATTTACGTGGGCTTCAACCTTTGGGATATGGCCAGCGGTAATTATGACATTCACTCGCTTTTGATAGAGGACGGCATTTTTAATTTGGTGGTCCACGAGGACAATACCACCAACATCCAAAATTCCTTGGCCCCTACGTCTGAGGAAGGTGCGGCCACGACGAACATTCACTTACAAAAGATTCGATTAAAGAACCTGGATGTCCACACGCTGGATGAAGCTACCCAGACCGATGTGGAAAAGTTCATCTACGAGGCCAAAGGGGGCTTTAGCCTGCGGGACAGTAGCATCACTGGCCATATGGATGCCGAACTGGAACTGAATGTGATCAAAGAGGGCGACACTACGTATATCCGGAAAAAACATTTTGAAATACATACAGACCTCGTATTCAATGAAGCTACGGGGGTACTGAACATAGCCCCCTCCGGCATTGTCATGGAGAATGGTGATTTTGAGCTGGAAGGATCAATTGATACCAAGCGCAATGTAACCCTTGACCTGGCTATAAAAGGAACCAAGCCCAATTTTGATATGCTGATAGCCTTTGCGCCAACAGACGTGATTCCCTTTTTGGAGAACTACAGAAATGCTGGGGAGATCTATTTCAACGCCTCCATCAAAGGCCCCGCAAATAAAGGGAACAGGCCCGCCATCCGTGCTGAATTTGGGGCCGGAAAGGCGTTTTTGGAACATACCAATAGTGCTAAAAAGATAGACAACATGGGCTTTAAGGGCCATTTTAGCAACGGAGAAAACAGGGATGCCAGCACCATGGAACTTTCGTTGACGAATATGACCGCCTCTTTGGAAAAAGGTGAGTTTAAAGGGTCACTCTTCGTAAAGAACTTTGAATCCCCTGAGGTTGATATGCAAATGGATGCCGACTTTAACCTAGAGTTCATCGCAGACTTCTTTGAACTGCAACAGGTGAAGAATGCTTCGGGAAATGTTAAGGTAAAGATGAATTTTCATGACATTGTTGATGTCGATGATCCAAAAAAGGCGCTGCAGGAACTCAACCAAGCCTACTATGCGGCTTTGAAGGTGGAAAACCTGCACTTGGAGGCAGAGAATCTTCCCGTGCCCCTGGATAGCCTGGACATCCATCTTGAAATGAAGGGCAAAGAGGCCACCCTCCACCAATTTGACCTGCTCATGGGCCGTTCAGATGTTTCCCTACACGGGTTTCTGTCAGACCTGCCGGCCATTGTGCACCATACCAACACGCCTGTGAAAGCCCATTTGGATATCACCTCCAACTACTTGGACATTGCTGAATTGACAGGGTTTTCCGTGCTGGACTCCACCGGAACCGGGATGGATGAACAGGTGGAAAACCTGAGCTTGGGACTTTCCTTTGTGGGCACTGCCAAAGACGTTACCGAATCTGACCATCTGCCCAAAGGGGAATTTTTCATTGATAGTCTCTCTGCCGAACTAAAGCACTATCCGCATCGGTTGCATGATTTTCGTGCTGATGTGTTGATCGATGATGTGGATTTGAAACTCGTCGATTTTAAGGGTTTTATTGATGATAGCGATTTTCATTTTAATGGTTGGGTGCATGATTATGCCTTTTGGATGCAGCCCGAACGTCATGGCGATGTAGCGCTGGATTTCAACCTGACCTCCAAACAATTGCGGCTGCAAGATGTTTTCTCCTATAACGGTCAGAATTACGTGCCGGAAGAGTACCGGCATGAGATTTTCAACGATTTGGCCCTGCATGTTACCTCAAGGATGCAGTATAAGGACTCCTCACTGCAGTCCATTGCCATTGTCCTTGACCAACTCAACACCAAGATGGAACTACATCCACAACGGTTTCACGACTTTAGGGGCAAAATACGGTATGAGGACGACCATATCATGATCAACGATTTTCATGGCGAAATCGGTTCCACCCTTTTTGATCTTGAGCTGAACTATTATTTGGGGGAAGACCCAGCGCTACAAGTACGTGATAACTACCTGGCGCTGAACGCGGACTATATGGATTATGATGCGCTTTTCAACTTTGACCTAAGTCCTCCTAAAGCTCCAGAATCCAAAATGGCCACCACCGAGGACGTTGCAGCGCATGCAGAGGCTTTCAATATGTATGAACTGCCATTTACCAACATGCGCTTTAAGGCGGACATCACCCATTTGCGCTACCATAGAATAGACCTCCAGAACATCAAGGCAGCCCTACGAACCACACCTGATCATTTCGTGTATGTGGATACGCTTACCCTGGATGCCGCCGGGGGAAACATTCGTTTAAATGGCTATTTTAATGGCAGTGACCCAAAACACATCTATCTGAAGCCCAATTTGGTGATGACCGATGTGGATATGGAAAAATTGCTTTTTAAGTTTGAAAATTTTGGGCAGGACCACCTTGTTTCCGATAATTTACAGGGAAAACTCACAGCTAGCATTCGCGGTAACATTAGGGTGTATCCGGATATGGTACCAGATTTGGACCAATCCTCCCTTGAAATGGATGTAAAGGTGCTCAACGGAAAACTTCGGAATTATGACCCCATGTTGGCGCTATCGGACTATATGGGCTACAAGAACCTGCGCAACATTAGGTTTGATACCCTAAAAAACAGTTTGGCCATTGACAAGGGAAAGATCAACATTCCGGCGATGGCCATTGAATCCACCCTAGGCCATATGGAACTGTCGGGCACGCACGACAGCCATCAAAACATTGACTATTACCTGCGTATCCCTTGGAAAACGGTGCGAAAGGCGAGCTGGCAAAAACTGTTCGGAAGTAAGAACGATACCCTTGTGGCGCAAGACCAAGTAGATGAAATCGTCGAAATAAACCCCAAACGGAATACCAGGTTTCTCAATCTAAACATTCAAGGGACTCTAAATGACTATAAAATCTCCCTGGGCAAGAAGAAGTAAAGTAGTCCCTGGTTTTGAGATGGAACATGGCAAATGGCCAAAATAATGGACATCCTAGCGGTGGCAAGGTTTCACGGTAGTAGGTTTTGCGTTTAGCATTGGGGATGCTTCGCTTTCATTTCCCTCCTCTCCTACCCGTTATCACAGCTACTCCATTTGACATAGGTCGTACAGGGACGGTTGTTCGATGTTTACAACTTCCTGCCGGCCATACGGCCATGAACCACCAAAGAGAGCGTACGGTCGTTCAATAGTACATCCTAAAATCCAGCGCTTTACAGGCACTGTAATGCCTACGGTGCAAAGCTTCCACAACTTCAAGCATATCATCATCTTCCTTAAATAGGTTAAAGAACGCCATATCCAACGGGGAGCTGCGTAATCCATTAAAGGCATTGCCATATCCAGAAAGCCCTTTGGCATTGGTGATGTCCAAAAAATATTGGGCTTCCTCTTCGTCCAGATCCAGCACTTTCGCATTGGAAAAATGCACGATCTTTCCCCTTAAGCGTCCTTCAAACAGTTCCGCAATTTCCTGCAAGCTGTAGTAGTAGTCATTTAAACAAATGCTATTGGCCTCTCCGGTCATCACCAGGTAGATGATTTCATAGTCCTTAAAATGATGGTCATCCAGGACCAGTGTATTCAAGCTGGCTTCCAGACCCTCAATGGTATCACAGGTCTGATGGATGCTGGCCACGCCATACTGCATGGCCAATTCTTCCAGACTTTGTTGAACTTCGGTAATCGGGTCCACTTCCATGTCATCCACCGCCTCTAAACAGTAAATGAATTTTTCTGAAGCTACAGCGTGTTCTTGGGGTAACTGTGGTCTTTTTGCTAACAAATTTCAGAGTTTATACCAATGTAGTAAATCCCAAAAACAAGGCAGCGCTTTCCATTGTTTTTAACGTTTACCGGGCTTTCGGACAGTTTCGCTAGGTAACAAATGGTGCCTAAATACAATAGTACCCCTTTAGTCTTGGGCGGTCACAACCTGTTATGGGGTCTCGTCCTTCCAGCCCAACTGGGCGGCTTGTATTTGGGCCATAAAGGGCGCCCAAGTGTCTTTCATATGGCGCTCAAAAACGTTGCCAAAGGCATTGGCCATGGTACGCGCTTGTTGGACCAACTCCAATTCCTGTGCTGAAGGCATTTGGTGGCTGCTCATCAACTTCTCCTTGGCTTCCCTGATCTTGCGCATGGGCGTTGTTTCAAAGCTTTGCCAAGCGCCCACTTGCCGTGTTTCCGGTGTGCCGATGGCCTGGTAGCGTACGAGATCGATCTCTTCTGAAAGTGTTTTGACCTCTTTGGTCAACGCTGACCGATCCGTTTTTGACAGGTATTCCGCCAATGACGTTAAGGAGGCCTGCTGGTCCTTAAGCGTGCTGAGCTGCTTTTTCAACTGGCCATGGATTTGATCCAGTTCCTTTTGTGCTTCATATAGGGCCCTATCCATGGCGGGGTCAAAATCAAAGCGCGGATCGGGAAGCACGTCAATGGTCGTGTTGGCCGAGGCATTTCCATAGTGCAACACCGCCGTATAGTGGCCGGGCAGCACTGCAATTCCGTTGTCGTCGGCACCACTCTCGTTCAATCCCCAAAAGATATAGTTCAATCCCTTTATGGAGGCTTCCTTGGCCTTGAGCGTATGAACCTCCTCTCCCCTATCGTTTAGAATTTGTGCCTCTAACCGATGCTCTGGTTGGGGCGACGCCACAAAATACGGAATGGCCACTTTTTGAAACGGACGGTTGTCGCCTTGAAAGGTGGTATGGAAGCCCGTCCATATGTTACCGGGCGCATTGATGAACAATCCCTTAACTTGTACCGCAGGATTCACTTGGGGCGCCGCCAAGGGCTGGTCCATCCCCCTTTTGGTATAGGTGCGCATGGCCTGGAGGTCATCAATGATCCAAATGGCCCTGCCAAAAGTGCCTATGATCAAGGCCGATTCCCTGCGCTGTATTTTTAGATCCATGGTGGACACGGACGGAAAACCATTTTTGACCTGTTCCCAATCCTGTCCTCCGTCAAAACTCACCCATAGGCCGTTTTCCGTCCCTAAAAAAAGAAGGTTTTTTTCCACAGGGTCTTGTACAAAGCTTAGCGCATACCCGAAAACGGGGGCGTCTTTGTCCACTATATTCTTCCAACTTTTGCCATAGTCCTCCGTTTTCAGCACATACGGCGCGTAATCCCCTTTGCGATAGTCGTTCACCACGGCCCATGCGGTGCCCTCGTCATAGCTTGATGCATGAATGCGCGCTACCCAAGCCCCTTTGGGCATGTCCTTGCTGTTCTTTCCCACTTCCTTCCAGGTGTTGCCACCATCTTGGGTAAGCTGTATGTGCCCGTCATCCGTCCCTGCCCAAATCACCGCCTTGGCCAATGGGCTTGGGGCAATGCTAAGGATGGTGTTATAGAACTCAGCCCCAGAGGCATCCAAGGTAAGTCCGCCATAGTCGCGCTTCTGCTGCTCCGGCACATTGGTGGTAAGGTCTGGGGAGATGACCTGCCACGTGGCCCCTTTGTCCTTGCTTAGGTGCACGAATTGACTGCCATAGTAAACGGACCCTGGGTGGTGCGGGTCTTGGGCAAAGGCAGCGTTCCAATGAAACCGAAGGCGCGGAAAGCCGTCTGGGGTGGGTGGTTTAATGCTACTGTAATAGCCCCCGATCTTGTCATACCGGTACAGGCTTCCATTTTGGGAGGTCCCATATCCAAAACGCTCATCTTCTGCATCCGGTGAAATATAGAACCCATCGCCCCCTACCAAATATTGCCAATAGAGCGTTCGGATGCCGCCCCTTCTCCAAACATAGCCCGGGCCGTACCAGTTGCCGTTGTCCTGCATGCCCCCATACACATTATAGGGCATTTCCTCATCTACATTAATGTGATAGAATTGCGCCACGGGAATGGTTTCCGGGAAGAACCAGCTCTTGCCCCTATCCTTGGTGATGCCTATGCCCCCATCGCCCCCGATGATATAGAAATCCGCGTCATGGGGCGACATCCAAAAGGCATGGAAATCCGCATGGATGCCCTTTGTTTCGTCTGCCGGAATCTGAGGGATGGTGTCAAAGCTAGACCCACCATCATAGCTCACGGACAGCGGTTGATAGATGTTGTACAGGAGGTTGGGGTCGTCCGAGCTGACGGCCAGGTCCTGAAAATAAAAAGGGCGGTTATTGGTGAACTTAGGGTTGTTGTTGATCATTTTCCAAGAATACCCACCATCATCACTTCTGTACAGCGCATTTTTACTAGCCTCCACCTTGGCATAGATGCGGTTGGGGTCACTTGGAGCAATGGCAAGTCCTATTCTACCCAATTCCCCTGGGGGCAGACCATGCTCGGGTGACAATTGCTGCCAGCTGTCGCCACCGTCCAAGGTCATATAAAGCCCTGATCCCGCACCGCCGGAGACAAAGCTAAAAGGTGTTCTGTGGTGGTCATATAGGGCTACAAGGAGCTTGTTGGGGTTCTTGGGGTCCATCACCATATCCGCCACGCCCGAAGTGGTATTGGTGAACAGGATCTTCTCCCAACTTGTGCCCCCGTCCTTGGTCCTGTAGAGCCCTCTTTCGGCCGTTGGGGTAAAGGTATCGCCCATGGCGCCTACAAAAACGGTGTTGCCATCTTTTGGATGCACGATGATCCTATGTATGGTCTTTGTTGCTTCCAGGCCCATGTGCTTCCAAGTTTTACCAGCATCAATGCTTTTGAAGATTCCCATGCCCAGGTTCATGGAATTCCTTGGGTTTCCTTCCCCGGTGCCCACCCAGAGCACATGGGGCTGATCTTGTTGAATGGCCAGTGCCCCAATATTCTGCGTGGGGTTGTCATCAAAGATCGGGTCCCAGCGGGTACCTCCATTTTCCGATTTCCATACGCCGCCACTGGCAGCACCCACATACATGGTCTTCTGATCGGTATGGACCACATCAATGGCCGTGATACGGCCACTCATATTGGCCGGGCCAATACTTCTAATGTTAAGGTTTTTAAAATGGCTCAGGTGATTGGACTGACCCTGTGCTTGAACGAACAGTAGTACGCACAGGATGTACAGGAAATAGGTGATGCGTTTCATAATGGGATGCTAGCTTCTGGTATTGGTTCTATTGTAACACATAATTGATGATGCGTTAATTTTTGGAATTATTGAACAAGTTATTGAATATAAGGTGATTGTCTCTTGTTTTTAGTTTTTTCATTTGATTTTGGGTAAGATTATGGGGCTCCTCCCTTTTGATAAAGGGAGGTGGCGCGACCTAAGTCGCGCCGGAGGGTTGGAAAGCCCGGACCACGATGATAGTACCAAAGGCACAGGGACAGTTCCCAGGGTTTGGGCCAGGTCAAACTCCCCGTCCCGCAAGCGGGCCACCCCTCTTCATCTGAAGAGGGGAGCTATTAAAATAGTGCATTTTTCCTATGTTAACAATTTTAACGCATCACTAATAGTAACACATAATTTTTTTTGTTGGGCCGCCCAATGCATGTTCTTGATTTCCATGGTGATGCTATTTTTGGAAGCTACAACCATCCTGCTCCTACGGGCAAGATCAAAGAGCATGGCCCCCTCTTTTTGAAGATACGACAGGAGGTTGTGGTTCAAGATAAAGCGTTTCTGTTAAGGAGGTAAAGATACGTGTAAATCCGAAATGGAGACGGATGCTGTGAAACAGGATGGGAAGGAGCCACGTGTGTTCTAGGACACACGAGCCTACCCACGTATTCGCCTACTTAAAACGCTACAACGAAAACCTTGCCGGCTTTCCCTACTTGGAGTACAAACCTATTACAACGGCCGAACGTACTATTTCATGGTTTTCCAAACCGCTGTCATTTCACCGACACGTTGATGCAAGAGGGCTGCCGCTTCTACGGTTTTGGCCGTTGGTCTGGCATCGGTCTTCTGCAGGACATTGAGCAGAAAGAGCAATTTGGATTGCAGTCCTACAATCGTTTCATCTTCCAGCGCCGAGGCGTAGATACTTCCATAGATCAAATCACCATCCTCCGGTGCGCCTTCTCCCCTAAATGCGCTGAACTTTTCCCGTTTACTCCCATTGGTCACCACCATCTTGTCCATCGCTTCCCGGATGTCCTGCAAGGTTCCATAATCCGTATAGGTCTGTAGGGACAGGTCGGTTTGTAGGGCAAGGGCCTCATCGCTCATTGTGGAACGCGGGTCCAGTTTTACCGTGATGTTTTTTTCGGTCATCTCCCCATCTACGATCAGTTGCACCTTGTACGTTCCAGGCGCTACAAAGGGTCCTTCCGGTCCGCTGGGCGTATTGTACTGCACCGCTGCTATGCCAAAGGCGCGGTTGGCGCCCCGGGGTGCCCTATGCCGCAGATTCCATACAAAACGATGGTGACCGGGCGTGCTGGAAAGGCCCTTAAAAGGGCGCATCCAATACGTGGGATGCTGCATCTGGGTCGTATCCAACACCTCGGCCACATCGGCACTGGAAAAGCTGTTGACCAAAGTTCCTTTTGAATCCAAAATATTGAGTTCCACCTTTTCGGAATCGGCCCCCAGATAATAGTCGATCAGAGCGCCATCGGGCGGATTCTGCCCTGTAGGTTCTTCCGGTGGCAATGGGGTATCACTGAACATATTGAACCGTACCCGGTAGGCATCACTTGGGTTGAACAAATGGGTCCTCTTTGTGGACAAGTCGGCCAACTCCCGTAAGGGACTAAAATCATCCAAGATCCATATGGAGCGCCCATGGGTACCAATGACCAGGTCATTTTCGTGGATGACCAAGTCCCGAATGGAGGATGCGGGCATGTTCCTTCTCAAAGATTGCCAAGAATCCCCATCATCTGCTGAAAAGTAGACCTCCCGCTCCGTTCCCGCAAACAACAACCCTTTTTGTTTGGGATCCTCACGCACGGCATTGACGGGTCCGGATGGGTTCATGCCCATAACCACTTCTTGCCATGTGGCCCCATAATCCTGTGTTTTGAAAATATGGGGACGCATATCATCCTTTCGGATGGCATTGACCGCCACGTAGGCCGTTCCGGGGTTAAAATGACCCGCATCGATCTGTGAGATTTTATCCCATGAGGTCAAAGTGGGTGGGGTTACGTCCTTCCATATCTTTCCGCCATCTCGAGTAACATGAACAAGGCCATCATCCGTACCGGCCCAAATAATAGCCTTGTCCAAGGGCGATGGTCCTATGGCGTATACAATGGCCCGTTGCGGCATGCTTTCCATGGCGTCCGTTTTATAATCGCCTACACTCCCAGGTACTTCTGGACGTGTTCTTGTAAGGTCTTCACTGATCTGTTCCCAATGTTGCCCCCCATCATGGGTTTTCCAAACGACATTGGTGCCAAACAACAGCATGCTATCGTCGGCCGGATGGAACAACAAGGGCATGGTACGCAGGTACCTGAATTTTCTGGAGCGCAGTACTTCGGGACCTACGTATTGCGACTGTCCCGTTTTTTTATTGAACTTAATGACCCGACCCCCATAAATGATGTTGGAATCCAATGGGTCTGGAGCAACATAGGCATATTCGTCCGCCCCCACGCCCATGAATTCCCGGAACGAGATCTGACCGCCATTGCTCCTACTGGCTATGCCAATGGCCCCACTCTCTTGTTGGCCCCCGTACACCCAATACGGAAATTGGTCATCTGTTGTAACATGGTACAATTGGGCCGTGGGCTGGTTGTACCATGAACTCCAAGTTTTGCCTCCATTTACCGTGATCACGGCACCCTGGTCTGCGGCAAAGAGCATGATGTTGGGCTGTAAGGGATTGATCCAAATACGATGGTAATCGTCCCCGCCAGGCGCGCCTTTGATGGAGGTCCAATGTTTACCGCCATCCACCGATTTGTAGGAGGCTACATTACCTACAAACACCGTATTTTCATTGGTTGGATGCACCTTTATCTCGGCAAAATCACTGCCCCTGCCCCAGAGTCGGCCTTCTGTGGTGACCAAGCTCCAGCTTTCCCCGGCATCATCACTTGTATAAACCCCACCTTTCTCCTTGGCATCAACGGTGGCATACATTCGTTTGGAATTGCTGGGGGCTATGGCCACCCCTATCCTGCCCAAGCCTTGTTCAGCGCCAGGGAGTCCCGTTACCAAGTTGCGCCATGTTTCCCCACCATCCGTGGATTTATATAGGCCACTGTTTGGCCCAGAAAATTTAGCATTCTCCCAAGGTCCTTCTTGGTGTTCCCAGAGGGCGGCAAATAGGATGTTGGAATTATTAGGGTCCATTTCCACCTGTATCGCTCCGGTATTGGGGTTGATGTACAAGGTCTTTTTCCATGTTGTTCCCCCATCGGTGGATTTAAAAATACCGCGCATGTCATTGGCGCCATACGGATGGCCCAAGCCGGCCACATAGACGAGGTCTGGATCGGTGGGGTGTACGATTACCCGACTCACTTGTTGCACATCATCAAGACCGATATGTTGCCAAGTGGCGCCCCCATCGCTGGATTTGAACATACCATCCCCTACGGCAAGGTCTGGCCGGTGCAAGCCTTCCCCGGTGCCTACATAGATGACATTGGGGTTTGAAGGGGAAACCGCCAAATCGCCCACGGAGCCTGTGGCCACATCATCAAAAATAGGATGCCAAGTACGGCCGTAATCATCCGTTTTCCAAACGCCACCATTGTTCACCCCAATATAGAATACATTGGGCTGTGTGGGCACGCCTACCGCCCCCACGGTTCTACCGCCACGAAAGGGTCCGATCATTCGGTATTCCAAATCTTGGTAAAGCGATTCGTTGCCCTGTGAAAATGAGGAAAGGGTTGCCAAGAGCGAGAAAACGAGAAAGAAGGTTTTGATTGGTGAGGTCATTATGTTGGTTTTTATAAATGGAGTTATCAGAAAGGTTGTTGGCAGGGCATGCTACATTTAGTTTATAAATTTAAAAGATACCACTTTTCTCCTATGTGGGTAGCGTCCTCATTTAAAGGAATGAAAAAAACGGACAGCATAGCGCATGGCAAGGCGCCATATTCTTAAATTTTAGGTGCTACTACCCCATGGAAAAGGGGTCACCAACCGCAGTATTTAGTGGTTGAATTTTTGAAGAACTGGGCAAGAAAAGCGGGCATTCCGCTTATGCATAGGCCCCGACGCGCTTGTTCACAATACATTTGTATTTCCCCTCTATTCTTAACGCTTATTTTAGCGCTAGCTTCACACTCAAATTCACGTTTAATCAAGGAATAGGTGTTTTCTGATATATTTATCCTTCCAGGTGCCGACATGGATTCCATGCGCGAAGCCACATTGACCGTGTCTCCCCAGATGTCATAGGCCATTTTTTTGGCACCTACCATTACCAATAAATGGGGCCTGTGCCCAGGTATTTTTCCGCAATGGGTTCGTAATAATCCTTCACCTCTTCCAAATCATAGATTTTCTGACTTTTGGTATAGAGGTCATACTTGTTAAAATCTCGTATAATTTCCAAATATTCCTGATCTTGGGTACTGGTAAGCTCTTCATAGCTTCCTTCGGAATGCCAAGGATAGAAAGAGTGGTACCTAATCATGACCATGGCTGCTTTGGGCAAGGAATTCTCTTTATGGTTCTCCAATACTTGGTAGAGGTATTCATCATGGCCCCATGCCAACTCCAACTGGTCAATGCCGCACCCTTTTTCATACCTGCCCGTGGGCGTATTGTAACGTTCATCCTCCATATCTGGGTTCAGGGCATTGAACTCAGGGTAGACGCAAGATGCGGGCAATTGACACCCAACCACAAAAACATCGCCTACCATGCCCCATTGTTCGTCTTGACTGGTACCGTCGTCATCGCTTCCCCAGAGGTACATGATCTTGCCCAGATCATGGATCAATCCTGTGAGCTGCATCCAATCGGGTTTGCCATCAGCACGAATGGCCTCCGCACTTTGTATTAAGTGCTGCACGTTGGGGAGGTCCAAATCTGGATCACTGACGTCAATTAATTTATTCAAATGCCCCATAGCCTCCCAAAGGTCCATTGGTTTATCATAGGTCAGATACTTTTTGTGCATCCGCTTTACATAATCATAGGTTTGGTGCTGACGCATTTTTCTATAGTGCTCTTTTACGGCTACCGATACATCTGGAGCATCGTAATTTCGAAAAGTTTTTTCTTCCATAGTCCTATAATTATATGATCATTTGATGATTCTTTAATTCCCTATACAAATTAGGGAATTTTAGACATTTCCCAAGAGAAAGTACAAAACAAACGTAAAGAGTACCAAAAAAGCACTAAAGTGTTTGGCATAGGGCCAAGGCTTTAGGTCCAGTACCTGCGCATCTTGAATGGAAAATCGTGTTTTTGCGGGTCTGTAGCGGGAGGCCAGATGCATGATGCCCATATTGAGCACAAACTCTAGCCCCCAAATATGTACAAAATGTAAATTCACCTCTAAGACGTAATAAAGGAGCACATAGAACAGGAGCCCGAAGGCCAAACCAACCTTAGCACCAAAAGCGGATACCTTGGGAAACAAAAAGCCCGCGGTTATGACACTGGCAATGGGGATAAAGAATATGCCGTTCAGTTGTTGTAAAAGCTGGTACAATCCATCTGGGGCATTGGCCACAAAGGGTGCTATGCCAATGGCGAATAGGGCCAGGAGTAAAGAGGTCCATTTACCGATCGCCACCAATTTTTCATCACTGCTATCCTTAACGATATAACGTTTGTATATCCCTAGGCTAAAGACGGTGGCCGCACTGTTCAGTGCACTGTTGAAGGTGCTTAGAATGGCGCCCATCATCACCGCAACAAAAAAACCGGTCAACCATAAGGGCATTACTTTTTTGACCAATGCAGGATAGATACTATCTGGTTCATCATAATAAGATGTGCCATAATAATAGAAGGCAATAAGGCCTGGTAAAACAATGATCGATGGCACCAAGATTTTTAGTAAACCTGCGAACAATAATCCTTTTTGGGCCTCTTTTAAACTGACAGCCCCCAAAACCCTTTGTACAATGGACTGGTGCATCGTCCAAAAATAGATCTGGTTCACCATAAGACCCGTGAACAAGACCTCAAAAGGCAAAATGGCTGATCGGGCCCCAGCGCCCACTCCAGATTCTTGACTGATCACATTGAATTTTTCGGGGCTGTTACGGAAAACATCACCTAGCCCACGCAATACGTTTCCATCCCCAATGCTCAAAAGGGCCAAGATGGGCACAAGAAGGCCGGCCACCAGTAACCCAAAACCATTGATAGTATCTGTGTAGGCCACCATTTTGAGTCCGCCAAAGATGGCATAAACGGCACCAAGGCTGCCCACTACCATAATGGTGATCCAGATACCTTGGCTCTGGTCTACCTGTAAAAGGTGGGAAATGTCAAAAATAGCCTCAATGTTCAAGGCTCCCGTATACAGTACAATGGGCAACAAGGTGGCCACAAAGGATATGATCAATAAGAGGGCCACAAAGGTTCTGGTTAGCCCATCAAAACGTTTTTCCAAAAATTCGGGAATGGTGGTCAGCCCCATTTTTAGATACCTTGGTGCAAAGTAAAGTGCCCCAATGACCAAGGCCAGCGCAGAGGTGACCTCCCATGCCATAATAATGGCGCCGTTTCTGTAAGAGGAACCGTTCATGCCCACTAAATGCTCTGTGGAAATATTGGTCAGCAATAAGGACCCGGCAATGACAATGCCGGTAAGGGAGCGGCCACCCAAAAAATAGCCATCTTTTGTACTCAGCTTATCTTTACGCAGTTTGTAGGCCGCATAAGTGGCAACAAAAACAGTGAAGGCTAAGAACGATATAAATTCCATTGGCTTAAAAGTAAGAATATTTATCTTTTATAAAATGGAATTTAGAGGTATGTCATTCTGCGTTCGACTTTTAGGACAATCTGCTCATTTAGGGACATGATAATATTAGACTGGGATAAGGAGATCATGGTATCCTTACATAAGGATTTCTATTAGGGTTTAAGTAAATACTAAACAAATGGTCATCACTGCCTCGCTTGTATAAACCCCACCCTTCTCCATGGTATCAATCATGGCATACATGTGTTTGATATTCTCCCAAGGTCCTTACTGGTGTTCTCTATTTAAAGGAATGAAAAATATGGACAGCATAGCGCGCGGTAGGGCGCTATATTCTTGATTTGTTGGTGCTACTACCCCACGGAAAAGGGGTCACCAACCACAGTATTTAGTGGTTGAATTTTTGAAGAACAGGGCAAAAAAAGCGGGCATTCCCCTTATGCATAGGCCGCAACGCGCTTGTTCACAAAATACATTTGCATTTCCCCTCTATTCTTTACGCTTATTTTACCTCTAGCTTCACACTCAAATTCACGTTTAATCAAGGAATAGGTGTTTTCTGATATGTTCATCCTTCCGGGTGCCGACATGGATTCCATGCGGGAAGCCACATTGACCGTGTCTCCCCAGATGTCATAAGCAAATTTTTTGGTACCCACTCCCCCAGCCACTAAAGAGCCTGTATTGATGCCTATACGAATATCAATGAAGTATCTTATTTAATTTCCTCCACAAAGGCCGCAATTTCAAATGCTGCCAGTACCACGCGTTGCGCATGGTTTTCCTTGACACCATGTATGCCACCCGCACACATATAGGCATCGCCTATGGTCTTTATTTTTTCAAGGCCATATTTATCGATGATTGCATCGAACTTTGAATACTAAAAACTTACGGTATTGAAGAGACAAAATATGATAAGAACGTTTTCTTCTTTGGAGATGTCATTACCAAGTATTGGGATATCAATTCATTGTCAAAAATATTTTACAAAATAAGTTTGGACCAAGAAGAATTATTTTATCAGTTGGGACAGCAGATTTATATAAACTGTAAAATAGCTGCACTAAAGTTTAAGTATGTAAATAGGTCTATTTTTTTATTGGCCTTAGGCCTTGTTCTGCTGTTTATTATTGCCATTAGCACTACGGTACTTTCCGTTTAACCATAGATGGCCGCGCTTCTATGGGCCGTTTCACAAAAAGAACTTCCTGTATATGGCCAACACATGGCATTTTTGCTGAAATGATAGTGCCAAGCACAAACAAAGCTTATGGGCCTCAACCCAAATAACACAGTGGTATCGTAAAACCGAGGATAACATCTTCAATGCGGTAACGAAGCCACGTTTTGTTTCTGAAAAACCCAATAAAAAAGGGAAGATCCCAAGACCTTCCCTTTATGTACTTACTTAAAAAAATACGCTTGCGCGCGTAGGTAAAGATGTAAACGCTGCTATTCCTTTTGTTGCCTTATGTTTTTACCCTTTGATGAGCCCTTGACCCTCTACCCAAGGTGCGCCCGCTTCTTTCAATTCGGTTTGAAGTGCAGGTAGTTCGGAATTCAAGATGGGCTGTAATTTTGCCTTTACCTTCTCTAATTGCCGTTCAACCCGATTCAGAAAGGCTTTGTGCTCTTCTGTAGGACCATAAGTGTTGCCCAGCGCGATCCACCCAATGGAGCTTCCGTCACTGGCGGTAGGGTCTGATCGCTCCCCTATTTCTTCTTTTATCTTATCTCCTTGAAGTTCCTTTTCTATGGCGTACAGGGTGTTCTTTGTGGTGTGCAATCTTTTGTACAGATCGTCATTGGGTTCATCCGCTTTATTCAAGGCCCTTAACATAGCGTCTACGGTTTGCTGGCTTGTGTTCAGCGCCACCGTTGTGGCGGTCAGATCTTGCTGAAAGGCCATCGCAGCTTCCCTAAAGGCATTTACTTCTTGGTAGGGTTTTCTCGGGAGGGCACCTTCCATAATAGGGGCAACGCTAAAGGTTTCTGGGCCCTGCAAGACCGTATTGGTGCCATCCATACGTTTCACCAAGGTCACTGTATATTCTCCTGGTGTCACCATGACGCCTCCCCTGCGGAATCCGCGTCGGCCTTGTGGTTCTTGTAATCGTTCCCCACTTTTGCTCGGATAGCCCAAATCCCAATTGACTCTGTTAAAGCCCTCTTTGTTGGTGCCTTCCACCGTATTGACGACCTTGTTGTTTGCATCTTTGATTATGAGCACTATGGATGGGCCATCTTGCGTATGTTCTGCCTCCAGGGCTTCCCAGCCCGGAAAATTTGCCCCGCCCTTCTTTTCACTTTCTTTGCGTATGTCTTTGTTCGACTTGAGTTTCGAGGCCATAAAATAGGTGAAATTGGCTCCGAAAGGGGGATTTTTTGCAATCCACTCCGCATCGCCCTGGCTGCCCACTCGGCTAGATTCCCGGTACCATGGAACGGTTTTAATAGGAAACAGCTTTGCTTCCGCATTCTTGTTGGCATCATAGTCCCGCAAGGGCGAAATATCGTCCAAAATGTAAATTCCTCTGGCAAAGGAGCCCGCTACCAAATCGTTCTCTCGCCGTTGAATGGTAATATCACGAATGGGAATATTGGGCATTCCACCCTCTAACTTTGTCCAGCTGTCACCACCATTAAGCGTAACATAGACGCCAAATTCCGTAGCAGCGAACATGAGGTCTTTTTTTACATGGTCTTGCACCAATCTCCAGATCAGTAGTTTATTGGGCAGGTTACCATTGATAAAAGACCATGTTTTTCCCTTATCGGTACTTTTTATGATATAAGGTTTGTAATCTCCGTATTTGTGGTTGTCCAAAGCGGCATACACCACATTGGCATCAAAAAGGTCTGCCCGAACATCGTTTACAAAAGGTGTGGAGGGCATACCCTTTATGGAGTTCAAGGAAAATTTTCTCCACGTTGCACCACCGTCTTCCGTTACCTGGATCAGACCATCATCGGTACCGGCATAGATCAAACCTTCTTGCTTTGGCGATTCGGCCAAGGAAGTGATCGTATTGTAATTGGACATGGCCTTAAGGTCCCAGGCGTTGTCCCAACTTTGGCTTTCGCCATAGTAGGGAAAGGTCATCCGGTCTTCGTTCAGGGTAAGGTCGCCCGAGATGGGTTGCCAAGCATCTCCCCTATTTTCCGATTTCCAAACCCGTTGTGAGGCAAAATAAAGTCTCGTAGGGTTATGCGGACTCACCAAAATTGGGGCATCCCAATTAAAGCGTTCATGAGGATCACCTTCCCGAGCCTGTGGTTGGATAAAAACCGTTTCCCGGGTTTTACTGTCTATACGCCACAGGGCACCTTGTTGAAACTCTCCGTAGGTAATATCCGGATTACCGGGCTCCGTGGCCGTTTGAGCCCCATCGGCACCAAGGGTTTTCCACCAGTCGGCGCTTGCAATACCGTCCGAGCTGATTGTTCTGGAAGGCCCTCCATGCGAGCCGTTGTCCTGTGTGCCGCCATATACGTTATAGAACGGTAGGGCATCATCTACCGCTATTTTAAAATATTGGGTAATGGGCAGGTTCCGAACATATTTCCAACTACCGGTATTGTCAAAACTTTCATACAAACCACCATCGGTTCCGATCAACAGGTAATTGGGGTCCGATTTTTTGAATACCAAGGCATGGCTATCGCTATGCTGATTGGACCTGCTCATATTGGTAAACGTCTTTCCATGGTCGTTGGAGACGAGAGCACTGTTGTTCATAAAATAGATGGTGCCTTCTTGATGTGGGGATGCAATGATTTCCTGATAATAATGCGGACCTGTGCCGCCGGAAACGGCATCGGACTGTTTTACCCAAGATTCGCCACCATTCGTGGTCATATAAAACGCTCCTTTGGTCCTATCCAGTTCCAAGGCCGCGTATATCCCCTCAGGATTAAAGGGAGACATGGCCAAGCCGGTCTTCCCCAAGTTGGATTTTGGAATGCCGTTGGTCAAGGCTTTCCAAGTTTCTCCACCATCGGTACTTTTATGCAGCCCGGAACCCGGACCACCGCCCAAATAACCGGCCACCGTGCGGTGCCTTTGCCAAGTAGCGGCATACAACACATCTGGGTCATTGGGGTCGATGAGCATATCGGTAGCCCCCACCCATTCGGCATCCCCTAAAGTGCGTTTCCACGTTTTGCCCCCATCTATAGTTTTATAAACCCCACGCTCACCTCCCTTGCTCCAAAGCGGACCTTGGGAAGCGACCCAAAGGGTATTGGAGTCCGAAGGATGGACAATGATTTTAGAGATGTGTTCGGAATTGGGCAAGCCCATGTTTTTCCAAGTTTTGCCATCGTCATGGCTCACGTAGACACCATCACCAAAACCGGCATGGCGCCCGCCTACGTTCTCACCTGTACCCACCCAAATCGTATGGGGGTTGTTAGGGTCAATGGTCACGCAACCCATGGAATACACCGGTTGGTCGTCAAATAAGGATGTCCAAGTAGTACCGGAGTTCATGGTTTTCCATACACCGCCAGAACCTACGGCAACGTACCAAATGTTCTCATTCTCGGGATGGATGGCGATATCGGCAAT
>CAKZLG010000303.1 GCA_937125035.1 uncultured Maribacter sp.
ACCCCTGTTACCAGGATGAAAACCTGGCGTCCTAACCCCTAGACGAACGGGCCAATATTTTGCATAAATGCGGATGCAAAAATACAATTATTTTTAACTATAGCAACCTTCGCTTATTTTTTTTTGCCCATTTAGTATGCTTTAGCGAAAAGCACCCTTTTAGAGGAAGGTTTTCCAGTTACCATGCAATTCCCCTGCTCTGTTTCAGCGTTTATGGGAATGCACCGTATGGTAGCCTTGGTCTCCTCTTTTATGCGCTCTTCTGTCTCCGCACTGCCATCCCAATGAGCAGCAATAAAACCGCCTTTTTCCTCAAGAACGTTCTTGAACTCTTCGTAACTATCTACAAAAGTAATATGGCTTTCACGGTACTTAAGGGCTTTTTCATAGATGTTGGCCTGTATTTCCTGCAGTAGGGAAACTATTTTCCCAATGACATCGGCCTCGGCCACGATCTCTTTGGTCAACGTGTCCCGCCGAGCTACTTCAAAGGTGCCATTTTCCAAGTCACGCTGCCCAATGGCCAACCGTACCGGCACACCTTTCAGTTCATATTCATTGAATTTAAAGCCAGGCTTGTGGGTGTCCCGATCATCAAACTTCACGGAGATGTCCTTATCCCTTAATGCCTTCACCAAAGGGGCCACCTTTTCTGAAATGGCATCCAACTGCTCCATGCCTTTATAAATGGGAACGATAACCACTTGTATTGGGGCCAATTTGGGAGGCAGCACCAAACCATTATCATCGCTATGGGTCATGACAAGGGCACCCATCAGACGGGTGGAAACACCCCATGAAGTAGCCCAGACATGTTCCTGTTTTCCTTCTTTAGTGGCAAATTTCACATCAAAGGCCTTGGCGAAATTCTGACCTAGAAAATGTGACGTCCCTGCCTGTAACGCCTTACCGTCTTGCATGAGCGCTTCAATGCAATAGGTCTCCACGGCGCCTGCAAAACGTTCACTGGCCGTCTTTACTCCCTTGATCACGGGAACGGCCATTTGTCCCTCCACAAAATCGGCATAGACGTTCATGATCAGTTCTGCCTCATCAATGGCCTCTTGTTTGGTGGCATGGGCGGTATGCCCCTCTTGCCAAAGAAACTCAGCCGTTCTCAAGAATAAACGTGTCCGCATTTCCCAACGCACCACATTGGCCCATTGATTGATGAGCAGGGGTAAATCCCGGTAAGATTGAATCCATTTTCTATAGGTATCCCAAATGATGGTCTCCGAGGTGGGCCTTACAATAAGTTCCTCTTCTAGTTTTGCATCGGGGTCCACTACAATGCCACTGCCGTCCTCGGCGTTTTTAAGTCGATAGTGGGTCACCACCGCACACTCCTTGGCAAAGCCTTCCACATGGCTTGCCTCCTTGCTCAGATAGGACTTGGGGATGAACAGGGGGAAGTAGGCATTCTCATGACCTGTTTCCTTGAACATTTTATCAAGGCCCGCCTGCATCTTTTCCCAAATGGCAAAACCGTACGGCTTAATGACCATACAACCGCGCACTCCCGAGTTTTCGGCCAGATCGGCCTTGACTACCAACTCATTGTACCATTTGGAATAATCCTCACTACGTTTCGTTAAATTTTTACCCATTTCTGTTAGTTTGGCACAAAACTTGCGCCTATAGCGTTAAATAATTGGGTAAAACTAGTTATTTTTAATATGTTCAACAATTAATTTTAGAACCATGATATACGCAAAAACCCTTACCCATCTTCGCAACGCCATTCTCATGGGGGTTCTTCCCCTTTTGGCCGTATCATGTGGTTCCTATCAACAAGCATCCTATTATGACAATGATGGAATTTATGCAGCTGAAGCGCCACGTACGGTAGAAAGAAGGCCGGATTACACGGTAAACAGACAACGAAATAACAATGAAACGGATACCTATTCCGATTATTTTGGACAGAAGGCGAACCAGTACAACGATATTCTGGAGAGCGAAGTCTTTACGGATGTAGACTCCTACTCCAGCAACGATTTTAACGATAGCATTCCAGAAGGCCAATTGGCCGATTATTATGACAATGCCAACAGCAATGATTATGTAGGTTTTGGCGGATGGGGCGATAATGCTACGAACGTCAATATCAATGTGTATGATAACGGCTGGAACAATTGGGGCGGAGGTCTTGGTTGGGGCTGGAACGACCCATGGTTATGGGGCGGAGGTCTTGGCTGGGGCTGGAACAACCCATGGGCCTGGAACGGTTGGAACAACTGGGGCTGGGGCGGTGGCCTTGGCTGGACAGGAAACAACAGAGGCTTAAGGGGCAATCGTAATTTTGCCGTGAACAACAGTAGAAGGGGTTATTATGGAAATAATATCAACAACAGTTCCATTGCCACCGCTCTTCGTGGGAGGTCCAATGTCAATACAAGGGGCTCATCCCCTAGGTACAGAAGTACCAATGGTAGGTACGGCACTGCGAGGGGAACCACTACAGCCAGGTCATCACGTGATTTCAGAAGCAACCCTTCCATGGGAGGACGCAGCACAGTGGGCGTGGATCGTAACCAAACGTACAGGACCAGTAGAAGTACCAGGGCCATGCCAAGATCGTACAGCTCCTCACGTGGCAACGGTTCCTATTCCGGAACCACGGGCAGATCGGGTTCGTACAATAGGTCATCTGGCTATTCCAGTGGCAGGAGCACCGGTTACCGCAGTTCCAGAACTGGAACAACGCGCAGCAGCGGTTACAGTTCCGGACGCAGTTACA
>CAKZLG010000304.1 GCA_937125035.1 uncultured Maribacter sp.
TCTCCGAGCTCACAATAGTGGAAACCCTCATTGTAATAGTGGGTAAGGGCATGGAAATAGATATTGCGGTTGTTTGCGAACTCATCGGCAAAACTATTGTCGCCCCTGTGGCAATCGCTGAAAAGAATGAACTTTGAAGTGTCATCAAACGCAATGGTTTTGGCAGTTTGGTAGGCTCGGGTAAGGCGACGCTCTGAAGACATGCTCTAAATTTCGATAAATATCCGAAAAACAGCCCAGCCCAAAAACAAACGGGAAAAAAATTAAAGCGTCTATTTTGTAATTTTGTTTCCTGATCAAGGACTAAGGTGATATGTTGACAGGTAAGGATAAGATCATGCCCATGAAAATGCTCATCAGCTTTCATAAGTTGTTGCAGCAGTATGATGGTCATTTGTTGGGTGAGGATCCACTTTTGGCCAAAAGGGCCCAGGAAGTCCTCAGTGCCCAGGAAAAAATACCCGAGCTACGCGAGGGTTTCTACAACGTGGATCTTTTGGATACCCATAAGGATACCATAAGCATTCTATTGCGGGATGCCTTCTCTCCCGTGCTTACCCATAATGAGATTAAGGTAGCCTCGTTGCCCTATTATGACATTACCTTCAATTCATCTGATCGGTTCAAGAAAATCGTTTCTGAAGCGGGCCCTGAGTTTGAGCTGAAACTGCGCAATATGGGCGAGGGCATGGACTATATCATGGGCTGTATTGTGATTCTGGCCTACCACTACGGCTTTCAATTGGATTTCAGAAGACCTTATTTCTATGATATTCCCAATGCCCAAGGCGTAATGCACCATTACCGTGTGCTCTATAATGCCGATTTTTTGGAAATCTTACCTACCAAGAAGGCCAAGGAACTGTCCCAAACAGATGTTGACGAACTCTTGGAAGACCCGGAAAACCTGGAATTATGGATGGAAAAGATACCGCCCGAAAGCTTTATTGCCAAAGGTTTTGTCATTTCCAATATGTTTGATGTGACCACTGAACACGCCATCTCGCAAATAAAGTCCAAGCTTATTTCCAGTGACAAACGTGGCAGTGAAAACTTCATCAGCGATCTACAGGAAACCTTCAAATCATTCTTTAGGTTAACGGACATTAGAGTGGGCTTTGTGACCTACAACCACTCTGAAGATCAATTTGAACCGGTGTATGGCAAGGGCATGACCAGTTACATCCTAAACGGTAAGGATAAACATGTCTGCAACGAGGCCCTATGCAAGCACTCCTACAGTAGGCTCATAGAGGACAATGGTTATTTTGCCATAGCCGATGTGAAACAGAATTATGAAAAATGTGGGGGCCTTGATCCCTATAAGAGCCTGTTGGACCAAAAGATAAAGAGTGCCATCTTGGCGCCCATAGCGTTTGAGGGCAATCTCTTGGGGGTATTGGAAATCGTATCCCACGAAAAACACGTACTCAACGGCGTCAACGCCAAAAAGTTGGATGACGTTATGCCCTTTATCGTCTCTGCCGTGGTACGCTCTAAAATTGAGGAGGAGAATTTGATAGATGCCATCATACAAAATGAGTGTACTTCGGTACATTCCTCTGTCTACTGGCGTTTTCAAGAGGAGGCCAAACGTTTCATAAAAGACCAGCTGCAAGGAAAGCAGCCCTCCTTTAGGGAAATCTCATTTAAGGATGTATTTCCATTATATGGGCAAATAGACATAAAGGACTCTTCAAAGGCAAGGAACAAGGCCATTCAAAAGGATCTTATGATACAGTTGGCACAGATCCGTACGGTATTGAAAAAGGCGCATGCCATCTATGGGCTTCCCATCTATGAAGAGTTGATTTTCCGCGTGGACAATCATTTGGGCAGTATAACGGAAAGCTTGCATACCAATAGTGAACAGGCCATTTTTGAGTTTGTGAAAACGGAGATCAACCCTGTTTTCAACCACCTAAAGGAAACCGATCGTGATCTGGAAAAACATGTGCTGCAGTATGAGGCCAAGATAGATGCCGGTACCGGTTCTTACTATGATCACAGAAAGAACTATGATGAAAGCGTTATGTTGATCAACAAGGAACTGGCCCAGGTCATAGATCGCAAACAGGAAGAGGCACAGGGCATGTACCCCCATTTCTTTGAACGCTATAAAACGGATGGGGTGGAGCACAATATGTACATTGGGGACTCCATCACCGGCAAACGGAACTTTGACAAACTCTATTTGAGCAACCTCCGGCTTTGGCAGTTGCAGGTCATGTGCGAAATGGAAAATACCCACTACGCCCTAAAACCGAACCTTTCCATTCCGTTGGATGCCACGTCCCTTATTTTGGTGCACAACACCTCCCTTTCCATACGTTTTAGGATGGATGAAAAGCAGTTTGATGTGGATGGTACCTACAACGCGCGTTACGAGGTCATTAAAAAACGTATTGATAAATCGTATATTAAGGGTACGGACCAACGGCTCACGGAGACAGGTAAAATGGCCATTGTCTATTCCCAAAAGAAGGATGAGCTGGAGTACCTGCGGTACATAAAGTTCCTAAAATCCAAAGGATATTTCACGGACAAGGTGGAAATTGTGGAGTTGGATGGCCTACAGGGCGTATCCGGACTAAAGGCCATACGAGCCGAGATTTTGTACAAAACAGAGAAAACAGCCCAAAAAACCTATACCTACCAAGATTTGATGGAAACCCTCAAGGCCTAGGACAGCCCCACCGTTTCCAAGGTTCTCTCCGGGCCAAAAAATTTGAAGGCCAAGGCAAAGGCCAATACGGAAACGATCATGCCGATCATAAAAATGGTATAGGTGTACCGTAAAAGTTTGTACTTGCGGTGGAGTACCACGCCCAGGAAGTAAAGATCCTTCGTCAAGGACGTGTAGATATAATCCTTGTCCTTCACCAATTCGTTCATGGCCCATTGGTATTGCTCTAAACTCATTTTATGGAAATTGCCGAAAAAGAGGAGGTTCACCTTTTTTTGTTCCACATCGGTCTTTGTAAAGGAGCCAGTGGTTACGTTGGGGCGGGTGGCCATGATCGCCAAGATCATGGAGGCAATGCTGAAACAAATGAAAATGGCCGTGGGATAGATCAAATAGTCATTGGAGGGGTTATCCAATTTTGGGATCAGGTTGCTCAGGGCCAGCGAAATGATGATGGCGTTCACGGACAGGAGAATATTGGCCTTGGTGTCTGCAATGTCACTCAAGGTAATATGATTTTTCAGCGTAACCCGGAAAAGGGTCTGTATGCCCCTATCCGGACTTTCATTTTTGTATTTTGCCTTGAGCGCTTCTTTTTTGGCGATCTCTTTTTCGGTCCTCTTGTCCTTGAGCATCCGTTTTATGTTCTTTTCTTTTTTTGGTTGCCAATGTTCCTTGGCGTGCTCGGTATAATATTCATGTTGGTCGCGCAAAAGGGCAATGTTCATTTTCAACCATTCCTTGCGCGAATAACTTGCTAGGCCCAATGCACGTAGTTCTTCCCTCAATATGTCCGCGGTTTCCAAATAACTGTTCTTGGCAAAGTGGGAAGCATCCGCATCGCGCATTATTTTTTCATGCTCGGTTTTTGGTACGGCACCCGGTTGGGTGGCCAAGATGCAAGAGAGGACCTGCCGCAGTTTGGCAGGGTCATATCCTTTCTTTTCCAAAAAGGCCCGTGCAATGGCACAACTGTGTTTTTCATGGTCTTTGGCACCCATGGTATACCCCGTGTCATGCAACCATGCCGCTAAAAGAACGGTTTCTGTCCCTGTACGGTCCAATGAGGAATGTTTCAGTAATTCTTTAGTACTTTTAACGACACGTTGGGTATGTCTCAAGTTGTGGTATAGGTACTCTTTCTTTAATTTTTGGGTTAAAATGGAGACTACATATTGTTCAGTTTCCCCTATGATTTCCGACATACCTAGTGTTTAAGAACGCTCCAAATTACGAAAATTGAATACAGTATTTATTGGTATCAGGAAATATTACGTCTCG
Source organism: uncultured Maribacter sp. (assembly GCA_937125035.1). Taxonomy (GTDB): domain Bacteria; phylum Bacteroidota; class Bacteroidia; order Flavobacteriales; family Flavobacteriaceae; genus Maribacter. Next base: position 3,968 of record CAKZLG010000304.1, read on the forward strand.
CTTTTATGTCTTGCATGGCTTACCGGCTGTGCTACCTATAAAAGCAAATATGCCGATGATCAGAACTCATTGGCCCAACAGGGGAACAAGGAGGTTTCCCATACTTTTTACCTGATCGGTGATGCCGGTCTTTCGCCGATTGGCGGTATGAACCCGGTGTTGGCATTATTTTCGGAAAGGCTGAAAAAGGCACCCAAAAACAGTATGGCCATCTTTTTGGGAGACAACATCTATCCGGCCGGTCTGCCAGACCCAAAAGATTCCACCTATGCTTACCTTGAGGCCAAGAGCCATTTGGATGCCCAGCTCAATACCCTAAAAGGATACAAGGGCACACCTGTTTTTATTCCAGGCAACCATGATTGGTACAATGAAGGCTTGGAAGGTTTGGAACGCCAACAAGAGTATGTGCAGACCGTACTCAAGGACAAGGAATCCTTTTTGCCCGAAGATGGATGCCCCATTGAGGTGAAGCTCATCAATGATGATGTGGCCGTCATTTTCTTGGATACGGAATGGTACCTCACCAATTGGGACAGGCATCCAAAAATGAACGATAAATGCGAGATCAAGAGTCGGGAAAAGTTCTTTCTGGAACTGGAAGATGCCATCAAGGACCATAGGGAACGCACTACTCTTATCGCCATGCACCACCCCATGACCAGTTATGGTCCCCATGGCGGACAGTATTCTTTGAAACAACAGCTATACCCCAAAAAACTGCCCTTTCCGCTGCCCATTTTGGGCACGTTCATCAATGTGCTGCGGCGCACCACGGGCGCCACTATGGAAGATTTGCAGAACAAGCGGTATCTGGAGCTCAGAAAGCGGATCACCACCCTATCCCAGTTTTCGGATAAGGTGATATTTGCCTCAGGCCATGAACACACCCTTCAATATATCGTAGAGAACGGTATCCCCCAAATTGTAAGTGGTTCTGGGGCTAAAAAAGGGGTGACCCGGTTATTGAACGGCAGCCGCTTCTCCACCGGGCATAGGGGCTACGCCATTTTGAAAGTATACAAAGACGGTTCCTCTACGGTCGAATTTTTTGGTGTGGATGATGAAAAGGCAGAGGAACCATTGTTCTCCACCCCGGTTCTTTCGGCCTCGACCAACGAAAGGGAATTGTTTTTTGAGGGGCCCTTTCCAGCTACAAAAAAAGCATCGATCTACACTCAGGAAGAAATAGATAAAGGACGGATATATCAATCCGTTTGGGGGAAACGCTATCGCAGCTATTACGGCACGGAGGTCACCGCTCCGGTGGTTTTGCTAGACACCCTTTTTGGAGGCGTGGTCCCCGTAAAAAAAGGGGGTGGACACCAATCTAAGTCCCTACGCTTGCGCGATAAAGACGGTAGGGAATACGTAATGCGGGCACTTCGTAAAAGCGCGGGACTCTACCTGCAATCCATGGCCTTCCAGGACCAGTACCTTATGGATGAGCTCAATGACACATATACCCAAGAATTGATGCAGGACTTCTACACCGGGGCGCATCCTTATGCACCGTTCACCATAGGCAGGCTTTCTGATGCCGTGGGCATCTATCACACCAATCCCGTACTGTACTACGTGCCCAAGCAAAATGCTTTGGGGACCTTTAATGACGCGTTTGGCGATGAATTGTATATGATCGAGGAGCATGCCGGTGATGGGCATGGTGATCTGGCCAGTTTTGGCTTTGCCAATGAGCTGAAGAGTACGGATGCCATGTTGGATGACCTACGGGATGATGAATCCTATACCGTGGATGCGGAGGCCTATCTGCGCGCACGTTTGTTTGATATGGTCATTGGAGATTGGGACCGCCATGTGGATCAATGGCGTTGGGCCCAGTTTAAGGAGGACAAGAAGACCGTGTACCGGCCCGTGCCCAGGGATAGGGACCAAGCCTTTTCCATTATGGGCGATGGGGCGTTGATGAAATTGGCCACCCGGTTGGTGCCCGGATTGCGGCTCATGGAAGGATTCACGGAAGAGATACGGAGTGTAAAGGGCTTTAATTCATCGCCCAAGACCTATGTGTTGGATTTGGCGCTTCTTTCCCAAACCACTAAAGCACAGTGGTTGGCAGAGGCCAAGTACCTCAAGGAACAACTTACCGCCCAAGATGTGGAGGCAGCCTTTAACGCTTTTCCAGCGGAAGTGCGAGATGAGACCATGAAAAAACTGAAACGGATCTTATTGGCCCGGCTCCAAACCATAGAAGAGACCGCACTGGCCTATTATGGGATTTTGAACAAGTATGCCGTGGTCACCGGTACGGACAAGGACGATTGGTTTGAGGTTGAACGTTTGGATGCGGACAGAACGCACATTAAGGTCTTTAGGAACATTAAGGGGGAGAAGGAAAAAAAGTTTTTTGACAAGATCTTTGATGGCGATGACACCAAGGAAATTTGGATCTATGGCTTGGATGATGATGATCGTTTTGAGGTGTGGAACGAAACAGATGACAAGGGTATTCAAATTAGGATCGTGGGGGGGCAGAACAATGATGTGTACACCTTGGCCGATGGGCGCAACATAGCCATTTATGACCATAAGAGCAGGCCCAATACGGTGGTGGAACTGGCTGGTGCCAAAAAGAAGTTCACGGACGACTACAATGTTAACACCTACAGGCCCCTGAACATAAGAAGCAGCGTCAACCAATTTGTGCCCACCATAGGTTTCAACCCAGATGATGGGGTTAAAATAGGGATGGCCAACACCTATACGTTTAATGGGTTCAGACAAAATCCATTTACCCAACAGCATCAGCTCAGTGCAGCGTACTATTTTGCCACCAGCGGGTTTGAGTTGGGATATAGGGGAGAATTTGCTGAGGTATTTGAGAATTGGAACATGGAGATGCACGCTCGTTTTACGAGCCCTAATTTTGCCATCAACTTTTTTGGATTTGGTAACGGTTCGGAAAACGAGGATGATGTTCTTGGCCTGGATTACAACAGGGTAAGGTTCCAGCAGTTTTTAGTACGTCCGTCATTGGTATGGCGCGGGCAAATGGGCGCCACGGTAAGGGCGGGCCTTTCTTATGAATCCATTGAAGTGGAGGAGACCCAAGATCGTTTCATCAATACTTTTTACCAACAAAACGGTACCGAGACCAATAATGACTTTATCGGGGGGCATTTGGAATATACCTTTGAGAATACGGATTTCAAGGGATTTCCTACCATGGGAATGGCCACTTCCTTGGAGGTGGGCTACAAACAGAACCTAACGGAAGGGGGTAAGCGATTTGGATATATCATCCCCAATCTTTCCTTTGATTACAAATTGGTGCCGGGTGGCCAATTGGTCCTAGCAACGAACTGGAAGGCCCATTTCAACTTGGGCAATGGGTATGAATTTTTTCAAGCGGCCAGCATTGGGGGGGAGAATGGCCTGCGCGGTTACAGGAACCAACGGTTTGCAGGAAAAACGTCCTATTATCAGAATACGGACCTGCGGTACAGCTTCACGGAAATAAAGACCAGGATCGTGCCCAGCTCATTGGGTGCTTTTGCCAGTTTTGATTATGGGCGTGTTTGGCTTCCTGAGGGATCGGACAACTTTTGGCATACCTCGTACGGGGGTGGTCTCTTTTTCAACGCCTCCAATATCCTATCCTTCAATACGGCCCTGTACTTTAGTGATGAGGGCCCTAGGTTCACCTTTGGACTTGGTTTTGGGTTTTGATCATTTTAGGGAATAGCTGTAGAGGTTGCAACCGCCACCATTCATGGTTCGTTCATCTGAAAGGAGCAAGGTGCTGTCGTTTTTAAAGCAAATAGACTCCAATTGCAGGCCCACGCCCAGATCAATGATTTCTTTCTTGCCTTTGAAAAAGTCCGCTCCCTCAAAATCAGTGTAGATAAAGAGCTTGCCATAACTTAGCGCCACTACCTTTTTACCATCTGGGGCCATGTCTATGGCCGTGATCTGGCAACTGCCCGGGTCTTCGCATATATCCAATTCACTGATCAGGGTTGCTGCATACGTACCGGGGACATCCGGGACCCTATACAGATAGGCCTTGCCGTTAAACGGAACGGCCCTGTTCTTGGTCACGATATAGAGATGCCCTCCCCAATGGAACAGGGCTTCAGCATCAAAAAACCTACCCGTTTTTTTCGGGGGAAATTCCTGTTGTTCTGGATAGTGGAATTTAATTTTTTGGGCATCTATCTTGTCTCCGGGTTCGTTTTCAGGATGGGGTAATTTATAAATGACCAGGTCCTTGCGGTCATTGTCATTGTTGCCAATATCCGCAATGTAAAGGTTGCCTTCCGTGTCCTTGGCCAAATCCTCCCAATCGCCATTTTTGGCATTCTTTACTTTAAAGGATTTAAGGATGTCCCCAGCAAGGTCCACTTCGTAAATGACATCCTTGTTCCCGTTGTCCTCAATAAACCATAGCGTTGAGCCATTGTAGCTCACCATACCGCTATTTTCATCCAAAAGAAAGGGCAGGTCGGCCTGTACGGTCAATTGGCCGTAATTGGCAGAGCATGAAATGAGCAATGCAAGCGCCGCGCTTGTTAGTATTCTGGCCATATCAATCAATTATGGGCATGAAAACTTCCGTTTTCCACCTCAGGGCATCGCCGCCCATGTTGGGATTGTTGAAAAAGAATTCCAGGGGCTTTTTCTCTACCGCTATGCCTTCCCTATCGGCATGGTCCAACAGAGCGTACCAAGCTCGGTCAGAGGTAATGTAATTGCCATTGTATATGGCCTTTAGCCCCTTTGTTCCCTCAAGCGTCTTGAAGATCACCTTTTTGATGTTCGGGGCAATACCGGTCTCCACAATGGGATAACAGAAATTGAAGTCCAACTGGTCGTTTTCCATGTCCCATTGGTTCACTTCAATAAGGGGCACCCCGTTAAGGGCAATATTGTTTTTGGTCAAAACATCACTCAAAAAGGTATAGTTTTCCATCATGCCCTTGGCCTTCTGGGATTGTGGCCCTTTGACATTGACACAAGCGCAAGGAATAGGGGGCAGTTCCTCTTGGTCCATGAGGGTTATTTTAATACTTTCCTCATGTTCCTTAAGGGTGGTTAGAAAGTCCATGACCGTTTTTTTGGCCCTTTTCTCCAAATTGGTTTCCATGAAGGGTATTTTCAGCCGGGTCATGAAACTATGCTCCTTATCCTTTATATCTACGGTAATGCGGCTAGTGGAATCCGTTACGGGTGCAATGTGCCAATCGTATTCATGGATGGAATCCCCAAAGGTAATACGTTGACTCAAGTGCAACAGCCCCCCTTGCTGCACCATGGTATTTGGCTCCTTTAGGGTATTGGACCACGATTTCAGCGTTTGGTTCACCGTGCCCGGAATGGAGTTCAACTTGGCGCGGACCATATAGTCTTGCGGTTTTAACCAAAAATACCAAACCAAGGCCAATGCCGCCACGACCGTAAGGATCAAAACTATTTTTTTCATTGATTACATCTCTGTTTTAATTACGGAGGCCTGCCAGCCTGCTACCAAAATACATTCGTTATCCATTTGTTGGGCACTGTGTTGTTATTTGGTGGTGGCCACGCGGTCCTCATGGGTGGTCATCTCCAATTTATCCAATAAGAGGGCACCCACTTTTCTACCTTGGCCCACGCCAACCTCCACCGCTGCCCTATAGTGTATGCCACCGTACATTCTACTAATGGCGGCCTCATCTGCAGCTTGGTTAAAGGATTGGAAGCTTCTTATGGGGAGACCGTAACGGAGTTCCGTATCATCATCAAAGGCAAAATCATCACCAAAGATACTGGTAAGGGCAATACCGGCGGCACCACTCACCACACTGTGCCCACTGGTATATTCGGGAAAGGGTGGGGTTTGTAAAATGGGGGTCCAGCTGTCATCCATATGTTGGTTGATCAAGGTTTCCGGCCGTATGAGATTGCTGCGGTACTTCTCGTCCCAGCAGCTGATGAAGGCATCAAACAGAGCCAATGACGTCTTGGTATAGGCAAAGACCGTATCGTCAAAATCACTGTTGGTCATTCTACTGGCAATTTTGGTGATACCGATCCAGTGGGCCCCAGGGGTTATTTTTTTGGTGGCGAACATTAAATGCCCCCTGGTAACGGACACATAGGGGTTACAATCCCAAAATTTGGCGATCTGTATCTCTTCGGAGTCGTCTCCCTTGGCGGTGATCTCGTTGCCAATATCATATACTTCCTTGAGTTCCTTGTAAAAATCAGAGCCCTCGTCCATGGAAAAAGGAGGGGGCGGAATGGGTTTGAATTGGGCCGCGGAATCCAGGAACAGAGGCCTTATCTTGCTCCAATGGGGCTCAATACCATCCATATAGGCGGGGGGAGTGGGCTGCCACCGGGTGGGGTCATCTGTATCTACCGTGAATTTGGGCATGGTGCGGGTCTGTTTGTAATTGTCCTTATCCATCCATTCTTTAATATGGGATGACACGCTAAGGCCATAGATCTTGGAGGCCTCAAATTGATCTGGGTTGATGTCCTCCCACTTTTGATAGAGGCTGTCTTGCAGTACCTCAAATTTATCTTCGGAAAAGATGAGCTGTTTGCTAATGTCCATATGGGCAATGATGGCCGCCAAGGTGGGGTTGATGCCCGCAACGGTGTCCAGCACAGGTACCGGGGTAAGGGCAGTGACCTGGCCCGCCAGCGATTTGTATTTTGGATTGGTCTGGGCCATTATCTCGTAGGCGGCTATATTGGGGTAGACGAATATTCTACTGGCCACGGGAGGCGAGAAGATATCATGGATCATGATATCCGTTACCTTGTCCACTACGGCATGCAAATCCTCTGGGGAAATCTCAATGTCCGCATTCTTTTTTTGACATGCCGTCAACACGCTTGCCGTGCATATCAGTATCATCAACTTTTTCATAATTCATCTGTTTTAGTAGCTGCCAGCCGGTATACCTGGGCTGGGCCATTGTTCATCGTTACCAAAAGGTAGGGGTCGTTCTTCACTGTGATCATGTTTATATGGCGTATGGATCTAGACGTAAAATCCAAGCCCAGGGCATTCCCCAAGACCACGTGGTCCTTATCGTGGATCAGGGCACCTGGAAAGGAATCAAATCTGCCATGATAGGGCTTAACGCCAAAATAATTTCCTCCGGCCAGTACCTCCGTTTGTCCGTCTCGATCAAAGTCATAGGTAAGGAACGCCATAATAGGTGCTGTTTGCAGTTCAAAACCGAAGGGAACAAAGGTAAACCTGCCCTTGTTATTTTCCAAGTATCCGGATGCCAAGGTGGCCACCGTGCGCACTTCGGTCCTATCTAACATGGCGGCACCAAAAATCTCATTCATGGTCTTGCCGGCAAACGAGGCGTAGCTGGTGAATTTCTTTCGGAGGGATATCAGTTGGGTGGAGAGCTCGTTGAGTCCTTCCAACGGATAATAACCAGTATCCTTATGGATGCTTACCACGGTCTCTGAAGATCCGTTTTGGTCAAAATCACCATAGTGCATTTGCATAGGGTGCTCTTCAGAAGCCCTGAACTTGGTGTTCAGACCCCAATTGCCCAAGAGGTAGTCCATATCCCCATCCCCGTCCACATCAAAAGGGGTAATGGCCTGCCAAAGTCCATTAAGGTCTTCATCGGCAAAATCCGGGTCACGGCCAAGGGTTCCCTCATGGTTAAGGAACAGAACAGGCGCCATCCATTCCCCTATGATGATCAGGTCCAAATCACCATCACCATCATGATCATGGGCCACGGCGTCCGTTACCATTCCCAGGGCCTTGAACGGATTATCCTCCACCACGGTAAATTGGCCCTTATGGTTTTCCATAAGGTAGGAATCCGGAAATTTCCCAAAGTCCGCCGATACGGATTGGCTGCCCACAAAAAGGTCCAAATCCCCGTCCCCGTCATAATCAAACGGCAAGAGCACGGAAGCATTGTCATACAGTTGGGGGAATTCCCGGGCCACCCAAGTGCTATCTTTTAGCCCATAATAGCTATCCGTAAGGGGTTTCATTTGGTTAAAGAAGTCAGCCCCCCCGGACCCCACGATCAGGTCCAAAGTGCCGTCCCCATCAAAATCGGCCGTGGTGGATACCACGTCTTCCTTAATGGAATCCCTCGCCATGGCAGCGATAGTGCTTTCCACAAAAGTGCTGTCTGTCTGGAGATACACTTTTGGGGGTAGGTATTTGGACCCACCAAAATAGACATCCTCCTTTCCGTCACCATTTAGATCAGCGACACTGGTGGCGGGCCCTCGATCGGCAATTTGGTAGGGCATTAGTTTTTGCCTATTGAAATCTGAATAATTATCTTCCTGATGCACGAAATCAAGGCCCCATTGCCCATCTAATTTTATGAATTGTTCGGTGGAGGGGCGCTCCAACATCTTGGGGCTGAATGTGCCCGTGGCTTTGGGCACAATGGTCAGGGTCTGGTTTACGGGGATGTTTCTTAAGATCTGGTACTCTTGGTTGGGCCAAATGACCTTGATTGAATCCACCTGTGCCTGCGCTCCGTAGCCAAAATGTACCATAGGTTCTGAAGAGGCTTGGAAGCCGCGGGCAGGATAGAGTTCCTTGTACTGCAATTGCCCATTGGCGTAGGCGAATACCTTGGTACCGATACCATGGGTATTGGCACCTTCCATTTCAAAGAATAGCCGTAAGTAGTTTTGCGCACCATTCGTCTTGTTCTCATAGAGCGATGCCGGGGCGTTGCTGTTATTGGTCACGATATCCAGATCACCATCGTTGTCCAGGTCTGCATAGGCGGTGGCGCCAGAGGCCAAGGTATCCTGGGGAATCCACGTGTTGGACCGATCTTTGAAAACAAGGTCCTTGCCACCTTGAAAGATCTTGTTTCCCACCTTGCCCGTGGGCATGAGCTCCAAGGCTTTTTGATCCATGAGATTGGTGTTGTTTATTTTGTTCTGGATGTTCTCGTTGGAAAGGTAATTGATATAATCCAGGTCATTGGGTCTTTTGGGAATGCCATTGCTCACAAAGAGGTCTTGCTCACCATCTTGGTCAAAATCGGCAAAAAGGGCGCTCCAGCTCCAATCGGTGGCCGCAACACCGCTCTGAAGGGCCGTCTCCATGAAATGACCATCGGGCTGGTTCAGGTAGAGCATGTTCCTTGTGAACTGGTAGTGGTATCCGTAATCTTGAATACGCAGTTTTTGAATTTGGATATTGTCATCGCCCTCAGAAGACTTCAGTACCTTCTCATCTTCGGGCAGCATGTCCAAGGAAATAAGGTCTGGAAAGCCATCGTGGTTGATATCCGCCACATCACTCCCCATGGAAAATCTAGAGGTATGGCCAAAATGGTCCCTTAAGGATTCGGTAAAGGTACCATCGCCATTGTTGAGATAATAATAATCATCTTCATGGAAATCATTGCCCACGTACAGATCCGGATAGCCGTCTTGGTTAAAGTCAGAAACGGCCAGCCCCAGTCCGTATCCGTTGATGCCCCCATAGATACCTGCCTCTGCACTTACATCCACAAACATGCCATTATCATTGCGCAAGAGCTTGTCTCCGGTCTCGTACGTGCGCTCGTTCCTTAGGCTTGCCTTTCCGTAGGAGCCTTGGGTATGTACGGCATGGTTCAATAGGTACATATCCAGATCACCATCCCTGTCATAGTCCAAAAAGGCGGCATTGGAGCTGTAGGATTCAAAATCAAGCCCATAGGCGGCAGCTTCTTCGGTAAATGTGCCGTCTCCTTGGTTAATGAACAATTCATTGTGCCCATTGAACCCATTGAGCCCCACTACGGCACAGACATAGATGTCCAACAGCCCGTCTGCATTGATGTCTACCATGACCGTACCGGTGTTCCAGGTACTCTGGCCCGCTACCCCGGCGGTTTCCGTAATGTCCTCAAAAGTGAGGTTGCCTTTGTTGAGGTAGAGTTTGTTGGGTTCTTGGTTGGCCGAAAAGTAGAGGTCCGGTAGGCCGTCATTATTGATGTCGCCAATGGCCACGCCACCCCCATTATAGAAATAGAGATAGTCCAGGATGTTGAGGTCGTCTGACTCTGTTAAGGTATTGCTGAAGGCAATGCCCGTTTCCTGGGCGGGTCTTTTGATAAAAAGACTCCCTTCATTCTTGGTATGGCAGGCCACCAGCAAAGGCAGTAGGGCAAGGCCCCAGTACTTACTTTTCATCAAAACTATATATTTTTGGTACGTCATTGTTTAGGGTGGCCAAGAGGAAGCCATTGCCCTGCTTGTCCTTGAACAAGGTTAAATGTTTCACCTCGTTACGAATGAAAAGGCCTCCTTGGTCATAATTCTGCCAAGCGAAATTAAGTTGCCCATCACCCAAGAGCACATTGCCATAATTGGCATCCAACCTTGAAAATTGGGGTTTGAACTCAAAGTTATTGCCGGCCATAATGAGGTCTAAGTGGCCATCTTGGTTCACGTCCGCGCATTCAATGCCACAAATACAGGAAAATTGAACCTGAGGGGGCAGTACTTTAATGGCAAATTGGCCATTGCCTTCATTGATGGCGATGACAGATTCTGAAATGGCTGCGGTTCTTAATATGGTCTTGGACAGTATTTCTGAGGGAAACAGTTGTTCTATGGTTCTTTGTGCATAATCAGATGCCTTTATGTTCTCTTTTTTCAGGGCCAATATCTGGGTGGTGAGTTCCTTTTTTTGGTGCAAGGGGTAATCCCCATTGTCGTAATTCTGGGTAATGATCTGTTCTATGGTGCCGTCATTGTCAAAATCATTGACCCACATTTTCATGGGTTGGCCCGGTTGGGGCTTGTAGTGCAGATTACTGCCGGCATTGCCCAGAATAAGGTCCATGTCGCCATCCGCATCCAAATCCTGTGCGTTCAGGGCACCCCACCAGCCGGCAAGACTATCCAAATCGCTAGTCATTTTTGCCAACCTTCGGCCCGTATTTTGGTAGATTTTTGGCGTGTTCCAATCAGCCACAACGATCAGATCCTTCTTGCCATTGCCATCCATATCCGCCCAAACGGCATCGGTGACCATACCGGCATCCTTTAGGTCGTAAGCAGCTCTTTCCGTAACGTTGCTAAAAGTGCCATCACCGTTGTTGGCCAGAAACAAGTGGTCCGGGTCCACCCCATAGGTGCCCACCACGCTTCTGGAGCCAATAA
>CAKZLG010000305.1 GCA_937125035.1 uncultured Maribacter sp.
AGGTAGGTGATGCCAAAATCACAATGCAACAGATCGCCGGGCATGATCACCATCTCGTCCGGTTTATTGGCAAACGAGTAAAACCCACTATCTTCTTCATTACTGGTACGTTGTACATCCACCGTAGGGTGAAACCAGGTTTCCAGACCCATATCGGTTACTTTTTGGCGCATCCACCAAACCACATCGGTAGTTTTGGTTACGCCTGGCGTTATTACTTTTTCTGAAAAGGCTTCTGCAATGATATCGTGCGTAATGTCCACCAACTGATCAAAAATGACCATCTCGCGCTCCGTTCGGGTCTCTATCCATCTAACGGCAAGTTGTTCTGCGGATACTACTTTACTGTGCATTTTTTTTGGCAGATTCGCCATAAAGGCATCGTAATCGGTCTTATCCAGTCCGTCGGCAATATTGTGGTCCTTGGAAAAGTTAAGGCCTATGGTCCTTGGGTTCCGTTCTTGGATCAATTGCATTAACCGTTTCCATTGATCGGGCTCTTTTTCCTTGTCCCATGCGGAAATGATATTCTCCCCCACATTGTACCGCGCTACCGCTAATTTTTCTATGGTGTTCTTGGCTTTATCCCTATAGAACAAAAGAATGGTCCTTCTCCGGGCATTTAACCAAGTGGCGGGCAACATGGTCCTGAGCACGGGGTCTTCATTGTATTCCCTTGAAATCACCACCCACATATCAATTTCCGAGGCGTCCATAAGTTTGGGCAGCAGGTTATTGAAACGGTCGGCCAAGATTTCATCGACCACCCTGGCCCTTTCCTGCTCGGGCAATACTTGTTGGGCGTTAAGGTGAAGGGTGAAAAGCGCTAGAGCGAGACAAACTACGTATTTCATTTTAGTTGTATTTAGTTACGGGCTGAAGATACAAAAATAGAGTGGCCCCCAAAGGACGCTATATGTCAAATTCATCCTGAAATCAAGGTATACGGGATCCATCGCAGTTCATCGCCATTCGGCACCATTTTCAGGTCATCCAAGCCTACCGTCTACGGTTGCCTTTCGGTTGATTTTACCGTTTTGGGTTTCCTTAAACAACGGAACTCCCATCACAGCTTTTGGCATCTCGAATTTATCCAGTGCCCCAGCATGTTCAATCGATTTCCGAATGCCCTGTACGTTGGGTTCGCCCTCAATAAAAAGAACCATCTTCTGACCCAATTCACTGTCCGGCACCCCATACACAAAAAAGCGTTCCGTTATGAGTTTCGCCAATTTTGCCTCTATCTGCTCTGGAATAAGTTTGATGCCGCCAGAATTGATCACATTGTCATGCCGGCCCAACCATTCAAAAGCCGTAGAGGACAACAGACGGACCATATCATTGGTGACCACATCATTTGCTGTCACCCCGGGTGCCGAAATGACCAAACACCCTCTATTGTCCTGTGAGAAGGCCACCTTGGGCAAGGCCTGAAAATAGGAAGTTACCAGAGGCTGGTCTGTTGCGTTGGTTGTACTTCTGGACATGGATTGTTTCACGGCCGACTTATTTACGGCCCGGACCGCCACATGGGTAATGGTCTCCGTCATGCCATAGGTCTCATAGATCTTTGTGGGCAGTTCCGCAACCTTTTCCTTTAAGGTCAACCCCATGGGCGCCCCACCCACGATGACGGTTTTTACTTTTTCTAAATGCTCCAGAGAATGGGAAAGCTGTAAGGGCACCATGGCACAAAAATCAAAGGTACCTGCCGTATTGGCCAAAGGTGTGCTGCCTGGTTTTACGTAACTCAACTCCCAGCCCAAGACCATGGCGCGCACCAACATCATTTTACCGGCTATATACAGGGAGGGTAGGCAATGCAGCGCTCTGGTGCCTTCCATGGCATTAAAAAAGGCTCCCGTAGCTTCGGCCGAACGCACCATCTGCGCTTTCTTAAGGGTTATCCTTTTGGGTGTTCCAGTAGACCCCGAGGTTTGTACTTGGATCGTAGTGCCGTCGTTCAACCATTGTAACAGAAATTCGCCCACATCCTTTTCATAGGGCATTCCCCGTTCAAAAAGATCGTGTGCCTTTTTCACCAAGGCGTGATTATCTAAAGCGACACCGTTGAGCTTAAATGCCGGATGTACCTTGCTGTTTTTCATGATCAGGGGCATTGAGGGCCAAGAAGGCTTTCTGTGAAAGTACCGGACCAGTTAGACGCTCTTTCCAATGGCTCCATTTATATTTCTTGGCAAAAACAAACAGCAGAATGGGGTAAACAACCAGCACGGGTACCAAAACATCCCAGCCGAGCACCGGATCCGAGACATCCCTATAAATGGAATCGGTTTGAAAGGCGGTCCAGTCTGCAGTGACCAATAGGGCGGTGATCAGATTATTGGCCGCATGAAAGCCCAAGGCAAGTTCCAAGCCTTCATCCATAAGGGTAAGAATACCCAAAAAGAAGCCTGTACCAATATAATAGACCATGATACCATAACCCAGTTTTTCCACTTCTGGGTTGGCCAAGTGCATAAGCCCGAACAATGTTGAGGTAATCACCAATGGTACCCATCTGTTCTTTGCCCATAGACCAAGCCCTTGCATCATATGGCCACGAAAAAGGTACTCTTCAAAGCTGGTTTGCAAAGGAATCAATAAGATGGCCACAATGCTGAGCGGAATGAATTTTTTAAGGTCAAAATTGAAAAGATAATCGTCTGGGCTAAAATACACGTCCACCAACACAAGGACGATGGTGATCACGGACCACAGCCCAAATGCAAAAAATATGCGACGCCAATCGATACTTTTCCGCGAAGTGGTCAATGTCCTTATCGTTTGCTTGTGTACCAGAAGGGTCCAACCCAGCACCACAAACAGGCCTACTACCAAGGGGATGAGCAAAATAACAAGGACCACATTATTGCCCAGCTGGGCGATCATGGCGGCCATGGCATCCTCTGTATTGATGGGAGAGTTTACGGTCAGAATATAGTTGAACACTATAAGTCCTAAAAACCCTATGGGAAGGACCGCGAATTTCCAAAGCCCTATATCCCCCTTGTAACCTTGCTCTATATACATATCTCATTGATTGGTTCCATATTCCATTTTTTGCTTTTATCATAATGGAGTCCGCCCTGCGCTACGTACAAGGGACTCTCTATATTATTGCTGAACAGTGCCCCAGTGCCGAGTCCTTGGGGCATTTTACTGCCCAAGGTGGCCGTCCATTGGGCAATGGCGTTCAAACCAATATTACTTTCCAAGGCGCTGGTGACCCACCATCCTATGTTGTATTTTTCCGCAAGGCCGATCCACTCCTCACCACTGCCAAAGCCACCCACCAAACTGGGTTTTAAAATGATGTACTGCGGCTGTATCATTTGTAGCAGCTCCTCCTTTTTCGTTACATGCGTAACCCCGATCAATTCCTCGTCCAATGCTATGGGTAAGGGCGATGCCTCACAAAGGGCCCTCATAAGTTCCCATTGCCCTTGTTTGATGGGCTGTTCTATGGAGTGGATCTGGTAGGGCGCCAATCCTTTCAACTTGTCCAAGGCATCCTCAGGTGCAAAAGCCCCGTTGGCATCTACCCGCAGCTCTATTTCGTCTGGGGAAAAATGGTTCCGTAGGGTTTCCAACAGCCGTAGCTCCTCAGTAAAATCAATGGCACCGATCTTTAGTTTAAGGCACGAAAAGCCCTGTTCCAGTTTTTCATCGATTTGCGATTTCATAAAACCGGTATCGCCCATCCAAATGAGTCCGTTGATGGGTATGGGCGCCTCCTCCCTTAAAAAGGGCGAATCAAAAAGCGCAAATGGGTGTTGACTTTGAAAAGAGAGAAAGGCTTGTTCCAAACCAAATTGAAGGCTGGGGAAATCCATGAGTTCCGTCAATAAGCGCTCCAGTCCCAAATGGATATGGTCTGCCACCCATTGGCATTTCGCTTCAAACCCAGGTACGTCATCATGACTCAATCCCCGGAAAAGACCGCATTCCCCTACCCCGATTTTACCATCATTTTCCAAGGTCAAAAACCAGGTCTCCTTGGTTTTTAGGACACCTCTTGAGGTTCCTCCGGGTCGTTTAAATTGAAGTAGGTACTTTTTAAAGGTTGCTTTCATGGATTGCACCAAATTTAGGTATATTTCATGAAAATAGAACCAGGCCCGTATGAAGGACGACATTGTTTGGATCACAGGCGCTTCTTCTGGCATTGGAGAAGCGCTACACTATGAAATGAACCGCTTGGGCTACAGGACCATTATTTCCTCACGGCGAAAAGAGGCCCTGCTGCACGTGAGACAAAACAGTGCCCATCCAGAAAAAGTAGCTGTACTCCCCATGGATATTTCAATGACGGACCGCTCTGAAAACCATGTGAAAGAAGCGCTTGCGTTGTTTGGCAGGGTGGATATCTTGGTGAACAATGCAGGAATAAGCCAACGGTCGTTGATCAGCAACACCCAATTTAAAGTGTTCAAGCAATTAATGGATGTCAATTATCTGGGTACCATATCCCTGAGCAATGCTCTTCTGCCCTATTTTGTAGCTCAAAAGAAGGGGCATTTTGTGGTGGTGACCAGTCTTATGGGCAAATTTGGTTCTCCATACCGCTCAGGGTATTGTGGGTCCAAACATGCGCTGCACGGGTATTTTGATGTGCTCCGCATGGAGCATGAAAAGGATCATGTTTCCGTCACTTTGATCTGTCCAGGCTTCGTGCGGACCCAAGTTGCCATGAACGCCTTAACGGGTGATGGAAGTCCGCAGAATGCGGATGATGAAGCTACGGCCAACGGTATTTCTGTATCCGATTGTGCCAAAAAAATGGCAAGGGCCATCCAACGAAAAAAATGGGAAGTCCATATTGGGGGAAGAGAGACCATTGGAATCTATCTCAAACGCTTTTTTCCCAAACTACTGCACAAGTTAGTGGTAAAGAGCAAGGTTAGATGACGATATGTGAACCTATATCCAATAAATGTAGGGTCTTCCCAGCATTTTTAAAGGTTTCCACGGCTTTTTTGTGGTCTATTTCAATATATCCAAAAGTATCATAATGGTAGCCCAAGACCTCTTCGCAGTTCACAAAGTCGGCCGCTATTACGGCATCGTTCACCCCCATGGTGAAATTATCGCCGATGGGTAAAATGGCCAAGTCCAACGTATAGTGCATGGGAATGAGCTTCATATCCATGGTCAGGGCGGTATCTCCGGCAATGTAGATGGTCTTTTCAGTTGTTTTGATCACAAAGCCCCCGGGTTGCCCGCCATAGGAACCGTCCGGGAACGATGAGGTGTGAATGGCATTTACATACTGTACCGTTCCAAAGGGAAATTCCCATCTGCCCCCATGGTTCATGGGGTGGGTTTTTAGGCCCTTGGCCGAGTAGTGTTCCGCAATCTCAAAATTACTCACAATGGTGGCCCCGGTCCGCTTTGCAATGGGCTCCACATCCAAAATATGGTCCTGATGGGCGTGGGTCACCAGAATAAAATCGGGGTTTAGACCATCAACATCCACGTGGTTCTTCGCCTTTTCGTTACCGGAAATAAAAGGGTCTACCAGAAGGGTCGCATTTGGCAGCTCTAGATACAAAGAGGCGTGCCCTAAAAAAGTGATTTTCATATACAAACGATTTTGGTTGCCCTAATTTATTTAAAATTAAACCAAAATCGTACACCGTCTGTGGTTTTATCCGTGTTGAGGTTAGTCTGCAACTGGTTGGCAAGCCTGTTCATGAGGCGAATGCCCATGGAGGAATTGGCGCGCTCCTCGGTGTCTGTGGGCAGCCCCACCCCATTGTCCGTATATTCGAAAAAGCCTTCCTTGCCGTTGGTCTTTCGGATATGGATGTATATTTTACCATTATCATCGGCATTGGGAAAGGCATATTTAAATGAGTTGGACACAAGCTCGTTCAAAATAAGTCCAAAGGGAATGGCGCGATCAATATCCAGCTCCACCCCCTCGGCATCTATAGTGATATTGATGTTGTGGCCGCCTTTTTTATAAACGGACTGTATGCTGTTGATCAGGCTCTCAATATAGCCCTGCATCTCAATGACCGAGAGATCGTCATTTTGATACAGTTTTTGATGTATGAGCGCCATGGCCTTTACCCTACTCTTACCTTCTTCCAAGGCCTCAATGGCCGCTTTGCTCCGGGTATTCTTGGTCTGTAGGCTCAATAGGCTGCTCACCATCTGCAGGTTGTTCTTTACTCTGTGATGGATTTCCTTCAAAAGGGAATCCTTTTCCACTAAGGAACTCTCAATAATGTGTTTTTGTTCTGCGATCAAACGCTGGTTCTTGATACTTTTTAAATAGGCGTATACCAAACCGGCAAAACCCATCAAGGTGAACACCAAGGAAATGAAGACCAAGCTAATGTTCTTGTCCTTCTCCGCAATATCACTTCTTGATTTCTCCAGCGCCTTTTTTTGTTCCTCGATCATATTTCGCGAGTACTCCACTTCTTGTGCCACCACGGCGGCCAACTGTTGGTTCTTTATATTGGCTTCCGTGGCGTCTAGGGAATCCCTTATGCGTATGTTGCGCTTTAAATAGGTGGTAGCGCTCTCAAAATTGCCCGTCTTGTCATAATAGGCCGCGTAGAGCCTGTTTTTCTTTAAGATGTTCTTTGGCTTTTTTGGTTGTATATTGCTGCTCAGGTAGTCTGTGGCCTTTTCAAAATCGTTCAATTGTAGATAGCATTCCGTGATCTCCAATGTATTTTCTATGAGCTCTGAGGAAAATTTTCCCTTATTGTTCTCGTTAAGGATGTCTATGCTCTCTTTTAGGAAAGGAATGGCCTTTTCATAGTCCTTCAATTGCACATGGCATTTGCCAATATTACCAGAAATCAATCCTTTTAAGATCGTGGCCTCATTTTCCTCTCCGGCCGTTTTGTCATTAATGACGTCACTGAAATATACATTTAAAAATGCGCTGGCCTTTTTATAATAGGTCAGCGCCGTTGGGGTGGACTTATCCAAGCGTAGGTAATTGCCAATATTGTTGTTGTACACGGCCTGTGCAAAAAAATCATCTTCCGCAATCTCTTTTTTCTCCTCGGTCATGTAGTCTTTCATGGCCTTTCTATGTTGTCCAAGATTGGAATAGATATCATAAAAAGAGACGTTCTTGGTAAGGCCAAGGTCTCTTTTGCGCATACGCACCTCTATTTGTTTATCATAGAGCTCCAGTCTGGCGTAGTTACTGTCCATGAGTTCCAAGATCAAGGTTTTGGTGCCCAGGTCATATTGCGCAATACCGTCATATAGGAATTTGGTCAGGGCCAAACTTTTTTCATAATCCCCCAGGTCATAGTAGATCTGGGCCTGCATTAACTGGTAATCCTTTATAGCAGTGGAATCATTGGTGCTTACGGAGCTGTTGAGGTATACATTGACCGTGTCCAACCAATCATAGGCAGAATTTTCCCGGTACCGATTTGGGGTGGTAAAAAAATAATCCTTTCTGCTGTTGGCATCTTTGAGTTCTTGAAAGGTGCGGAAATGGTCTTCGCTAACATCTGGGTCCGTTTCCTGTGCTACCCCTGGCAGTGAGATCACCAAGGAGGTTAGGGCATAAATAAGATGTACAAAATACCTACTTTTCATATCCTTATAAACTCATCCTTTACCACGCCCCGTTATTTTGGTCTGAACTTTTTCTGCAATCAAGAAAATAACGCGGTATACCAGAAAAGGATTCCATTTAGTTCCCGTAATTCTTACGTAAGGCAATAACGGTGTTGCACCATTTATTACGTACCTACAAAAATATTGTTCTTATGGCCAATAACACCAATATTGTTGTGTAAAGGGACAATTTTGTTGTGAACCGAATTTCAGCGGACAAAATATGTATTTCATCGAAAAAAACAACCCTTTTATCGAATGTTCTGAGAAGTCCAGCTCCCCTGAAACAATCTCAAATCTTGAAGATTACAACCCTTGTGCTAGGAATTCATGGCAGAAATGATGAACTCCTTAAAATCCTTTGAAATGGGGATGAGGTTGTTATTGATCATAATGTCCTTTGAGTTGATGGCATCAATGTGATCCACATTCACAATATAGGATTTATGCGCCCTGTAGAATTTGTTCTTTGGCAGTTTTTCAAGGTAGTCCTTCAATGGGGAGCGTACCAAGAATTTCTTGTCCACTGTATTGACTTCCAGGTATACGTTATCCGCTTTAATAAATTGGATATCGCCAAATTGTATACGGTAATACAAATGTTGTTTTTTAACGAATATGGAATCCTTGAGAATGGAGTTGGACATGGGAACATCCTCATTTACATTGTCCATGTCCCCTGAATGCTTTCCACTGCCCTGTTTGCCATAAATGAAGTTGGAGAGGGCTATTTCAATAGACGTATAAAGGTCCTGTTGCTCAAAAGGCTTTACCAAATAACCATTTGGCTTTACGGTCTTGGCATTTTCAACAGTGGCCCTATCCGAGTTGGAGGTTACGAAGATGAACGGTATGTCATAATTCTCCCGGATATGTTTCCCCAAATCAATCCCCGTTTTATCTGAGGCCAGTATGATGTCTATCAGGACAAGGTCCACTTGCTGGTTCTTCAGCACTTCCACGGCCTGTTCATAAACGATCACGTTATCAACAATGTCATAGCCAATCTCCTCTAAC
The DNA here is from genome assembly GCA_937125035.1 of uncultured Maribacter sp. Classification (GTDB taxonomy): domain Bacteria; phylum Bacteroidota; class Bacteroidia; order Flavobacteriales; family Flavobacteriaceae; genus Maribacter. The sequence goes on from CAKZLG010000305.1 coordinate 8,620, forward strand.
ATGGACTGCATATCATCTGCAATGATGACGTTATCCTCAACAATAAGTATTTTAATGGGCTGCTCCAAAGTACATTGTGGTTTAGATGGTTATCAATCAAAATTACAAAAAATTATTATAACTAAAATAAAATAGCAAGGCCAACAAAAACGTACTGAGCGCCAGCTTTTTCAACTCTGGGTCTATGGAAAAGGAATCCTTTGCCCTTTTTACCCTCCATGCATGGGCCCCTATGGGAAGAAAGGCGAGCAGGGTAAAAAACTCCATCCCGGAGCTGTAAGTAACCACCAGGAAGAGGGTGGTGCATAACAGCGCCAGCAGCATCAAAGCCATATGATAGCGTTTGGCCAGGGCAAACCCCAACTTCACCACTAGCGTGTTCTTCCCCGCCTTTTTATCCGAGGCAAGGTCACGAAGATTATTGAGGTTCAACACCCCCACACTAAGCGCACCTATGGCAATGCCCATTAAAACGGACAAAGGTGGTATGGACTTGGCGTGCAAAAACAATGCCCCCAAAACGCCCACCAAACCAAAAAAAAGAAAAACGAAGACATCACCCAAACCGCGGTACCCGTAAGCCGAATCTCCCACGGTATATCGTATGGCCGCCCATATGCTAAGGGCTGCCAGCAGCAAAAACACGAGGAACCAACCCCATTGCCCACTGCCAAAGGTGACATACAGCAAGGCCAGCACCAAGGCAACATCCACTATAACGGATATTATAATACCTTTTTTTAGAACAGCTGGGGACAGACTTCCGCTTTGTAGGGCGCGTTGGGGACCAATACGGTCCTCGTTGTCCGTTCCCTTCACGCCATCGCCGTAATCATTGGCAAAGTTGGAGGTTACCTGAAAGCCTATGGTGGTCAATAGGGATAGTACAAAGATGGTAGGGTCAAAACTTCCGTAATACATGGCCAGACCTGCCGCGGTAACAATACCGGAAATGGATAGAGGTAGCGTTCTGGGACGGGCCGCTCGTACCCACGCCTTTACACGGGACACTAATTGGGGTCTTCTATTTGTATTCTTTTGCCGTCTTTATAAGAGGCCACAAAAGCATCATCAAAACCAATCTGAACCAATTGTTTTCTGAAGGACTGTGCCTCTGCCAAAGTTTCAAAATTGCCCAAGGAATAGGAATAAAAAGGATTTGTCTTTACAAAAAGGGTGTTGGTCAATGCCTCCGAAGCCAAGGTTACATTGTTATCCACGAAAGACTTGACCTGTACGGAGTATATCTTTTCCTTCTCCAAAAAGTTTTTGGCCAAATAAAACTCCTTGACTAAGCTCAACTCCTCGTTTTGTTTTTTAAGATTGTCCAACCGGGTGCGTACGGCTTCCAGACTATCTATGGAGGTAACCACGAGATTATTGCTCTTATTGAACGCACCAGACCTAGTTACACCAGCAAAATAAGTGGTAAAGCCAAGACCTCCCAATAGAAACAGAACGGTAATGGTCGCAAAAATGTTGCGCTGCATTTTGTTCCTTTTGATCTCTTTGTTCTTGTACTTTATTTGGTCCAACAAACGTTCATTGATAATCTGGGCCTTGTCTATGTCCTTATGCAGTTCCAAAAGGTCACTTTCCTCTATAAATGGCATATTCAATCTGTATTTAGGAAGTTGGTACAAAAGTAACGGGTCGCCACAACCACTGCCGCTTTGCCTGTTGTCACAAAAATAGGATTTCTGACGACTTTTGCAAAGATACTGGGCTTAAATGAGCTATAAAACTGAATACCAATTTTTTAAGAGATTTTTACCATCCTCCACCTACGATCCTTCGACCAAGGCAATACCGTCTTTTTCAAAGGTGATTTTACGCTCCTTGTAGAGGGTACCCAACCCTTTTTTAAAGGTTTTTTTGCTCATTTGCATCATGTCCCTAATGGTCTCCGGATCGGACTTATCATTAAGATTCAGGAAGCCGTCATGGGCCACCAGTACCTTGTATATCTTATTGGCCGCTGGCTCTAAAACCCTTGCGCCCAAAGGTTGTAGGGAAACATCTATCTTGTTGTCGTTTCTTATTTTCTTGATGCAACCAGGGATCACATCCCCTATGTTGATGGCTTTGAACACTTCATTGAAATAAACAAGGCCCTTGTGCTTATCGTTAATGACCACTTCCCAACCTAAATCGGTTTGGCGCGTGACCACCAAGGTCACCTCATCCCATTCCTTGATATCAAGATGGTCGTTGCTCAAAAACCTATCCAATTTATTGGAGGCCACCAATCTACCGGATTTTTCATCCAAATAACAGTGCACTACGTACCACTGGCCTTCTTTCATTTTTATGCGCTGTTCCCTAAAGGGAACCAAAAGGTGCTTTTCCAATCCCCACTCCAAAAATGCGCCATACTCATTAACTTCAACTACTTGTAACAAGCGGAACTCGCCCTTCATAATATCTGGCTCCAAGGTTGTGGCCACGGGCCGTTCATCGTAGTCCAAATAGCAGAATACGGTAATGTTCTGCCCTATCTCATAGTCTTCTGGCACGTATTTGTTGGGCAGGAGTACGTCGTTGCCTTCATTATCGCCCAAAAAAAGTCCCACACTGGTATCTCGCAAGATTTCCAGTTCGTTTAGTCTACCCAATTCAATCATATTGCAAAACTACATTAAAAAAGGGGGCCTGTCCAAAAATTGTTGACAACGAAAAAGGCCGCCTAAATGGTTTTAGACGGCCTTTCGTTACTTCTTTCGTTATGGTTTCCTAATAAATGGAAGCCTTGTTGAAATGCTTGCACAGCATGTAATAAACCACCGCCCTGTGCTTATTCTTGTTGGAAGAGCCGTACTTATCCACTACCGTTTTAATGGCCTCCATCAATTGGGGTCCGTCACTCAATCCTAATTTTTTGATCAAGTAATTATTTTTTACGGTCTCCAATTCCTTCTCATCACCTCCAGATACTTTTGAGGCATCCAAATTATAGATGGATGGTCCCAAACCTATGGTCACCTTGGTCAGCAAATCCATGTCGGCACTTTCACCAAACTTGTCTTTGATGTCCGCGGCATATTTTTCAATAAGTTCGTCTCTTTTACTCATAATTTCTAGTGTCTTTAAATTAATGGTTAATATCCGCCTAAGATATAAAATGAAAGTAATCCATCAAAATTTTATTGTTGGTTATCCTTGGCGTGAAGATTTCCAAGAGCTGCGGCCCCTGTGAGATGTCAAAAAAACCCGACAAACATGCCGCTAAAGCGTCCTCATCATGGGCGCTGCTATAATGTATTCCGTACATCCCGCAGAGACCTTGGGCATTTAAATTGTGCTTGGTCTCAAAGAAAGTCTCAAAGTTCCCTGTGTCCTCTTTGCCTGGAAGGATTCTAAAAATACCTCCCCCACCGTTGTTGATCACCACAATGCGGAAATCATGACGTATATAATTGTTCCATAGGGCGTTGCTGTCGTAAAAGAAACTGAGGTCGCCCGTTAGGAGCACCGTGGCACTTGGGTCGTGTAGGGCCGCACCGATGGCGGTGGAGGTGCTGCCATCTATGCCACTGGTCCCCCTATTGCAAAATACCCTTAGGGAGGCATCCACATCAAACAACTGGGCATACCGTACGGTAGAACTATTGGCCAACTGCAATTGATAGTCTTTAGGAAGGTTCTGAAATACGATTTGGAAGGCTAGAAAGTCCGAAAAAGGAATCTTGGCCAAGTACGCTTCCCGTTTGTGCTCATAGGCCACCTTACGAGATAACCAAAAACCCTGGTATTCGGATAACACCCCAGACCCCTTGTCATACATGGCGCCAAAAAAGGTACTGGGAGGAACACGAATATGTTCCGTTAGGCAAAAAAAGGTGTCATATGCCCTATTTCCGCCAATGTGCCAATGGTGTTCCGGTGAGTGTTCCCTCAAAAAAGCCTTAATTTTTTTAGAAACTACCAACCCCCCAAAGGTCACCAAAAGTTCTGGTCGCAACTGATCAAACAGCTCCTCCTTTTGGGCCAATAGCGCCAAGGGTGCCACAATACTGTCTATACTGCTTAGAAAAGAGGGGTGGTGCAAGTTGGATGTAGTCTCTGTGAGCACAAGGACACTAGGGTCTTGGCCCAGGGCATCCAAAACTTCCTGTGGCAGGGCATGGGGAGCGTTCACCCCTACCAAGATCATCTTGCGCTTTGCACGGTTCCAGACAGACGCGAATGAACGTAGATCCGGGCTGATTTCCCTTTCCGTTTTAAATGTGGTGACCTGGGCCTCAATGCTTCGGGCGTTCAAAAAATCATAGAGCGGCTCCTCAAAAGGCGCGTTCAAATGTACTGGAAGGCCCTCTTGGAAAGCCACCGCCAAAGCCCTATCAATTTCCCGATCATTAAATTCCTGAACGGTTTTCTGAAGTGTTGCGAGAGAACCACCATGGAGCCATTGCGGCCGGTAGCGTTCAATCCTCTCCACGGCGTGCGTCACATCTTGCTTGAGGTTGGCACTATGGCCTATATGCCTGTGAAATACATTATCTTGACGAATGGTCTGCCCATCGCCTACATCTATCTTGTAACTGGGCCTATCCGCAGAAATAATGATCAACGGCACTTGACTGTAGAAGGCTTCTGCAACGGCCGGATAATAATTGAGAAGGGCACTGCCAGACGTACAGACCAAAGCCACCGGTTTACGGAGCTGCTGCGCCATGCCCAAGGCAAAGAAAGCGGCACAACGCTCATCAACAATGCTGTAGCAAGAAAAAAAGGGATGCTCCGTGAACGATATGGTGAGTGGGGCGTTCCTAGAACCAGGGGAGATGACCACATGGGCAATATCCTTGGCTTCCAAATGCTGCACAAGGGTCTGGGCTAAGGGAATGGAAGAGTATCTCATTGTCTACAAAAATACAATCTGTACCCTTCTTAACCCAAAAGATGAAGAGCCATTTTTTACCCAAATGCCCCTAAGATGGTTTTACTCTTGTTGCAAAGCTCCATCCATTCCATATCCGGATCAGAAGCGGCCGTAATGCCCCCTCCTACATACACCAGGGCCTTTTTGTCCTTTAATTGCATACACCGTAAATTCACGTAGAGCTGGGTGGCGTTCACTCTGGATCGATAGGCCTTTTGCTCCGTGTTTCCACGCCTTGCGTTGGGTGATTTCTCAAGCGTCATGTTCAACTCCCCCAAATATCCCGTGTAGAATTCCCGTGGATAGCCTTCATGTTGTTGTAAGAAGCCCTTTGCCATATTCGTGGGAAGGCCACAAACAGCAGGCGTAGGGTGCAGCGCATTGATGATATCCCCCAAGGCGCCATCCTCGTAGCTGCCATGTAATTTTGACCGCAAATGCCATAAGGACCCAGCCTGTACGGTCTCTAACGGACCGCGCTGCAAGGCTGTACAATGTTCTTGCAGCACTGATGTAATGTGTTGGGTCACCATTTCCTGTTCCTCCATTTCCTTTGGGCTCCATTGAGGATCTTTTCCTTGCTCCACGGGAAGGGTGCCTGCCAAGGACATCGTCGTTAGTCTTCCGCCACGCGCGGACAATAGTATTTCTGGGGTGGCGCCCAACCAAAGGCCTATGGTGGGGTGGTACCATACATAACAAAAGGCCTTGGGGTACAATGCTAATAATTTTGTGAAAAGGACCATGGGGCCTTGGGCAGCGGATACTTCAAAACGAGTGGATAGCACCACCTTCCTCAGGTCGCTGTTCTTTATGGCATTTATCGCTTTCCGCACCAGTGCCCTATGCTCGGATCCCGATCCCATGGCCAACGTATTCCCCACAGCGGTCCTCTTTGAGTGGGGGTACGTGGGCGGTTCTGCATGGACCACCCTATCTGGCTGCAACCGTATAATGGGGGAACTATCTTGGAACGGGGCAAAAATAAAGCCCGACTCCTTGAAGTCCTTGAGGGGATGCAAAGTAGCCTCATTCTGAAAAATACCTTTAACCTGTGTTTCCCTGGGTTTTCGGTAAATTACAAAGGGTTTTTGGTCTGTTAACGCGGTTTCCGCGGTATGGAGCAGATCTTGGAACATCCTATTTTCTGGGTAGGGCAATAGTGGTCAGTTTACACACAGACACCAGATTTTCCTGCTCATCGGTGATGCGAATTTCCCATAGCTGGGTGGTTCTTCCTTTATGCACAATGGTAGCTTTGGCATAGACGAAACCTTCCTTTATGCTTTTTACGTGGTTTGCGGAAATCTCTATGCCCCTAACGTAAAACTTTTCCGCATCCAGAAAGACATAGGAGGCCATACTCCCCGCACTTTCCGCCAATGCCACCATGGCTCCCCCATGCAGCACGCCATCCGGTTGGTATACCTTGGGACCCACGGGCATTCGTGCTATTAAAAAATTGGCGCCCAGGTCCACATATTCAATGTTCAGGGTTTCCATTAACGTATCTTTGGAAGACGCGTTGCAAATTTGTAGTATCTTATCTTTATGTTCGCCCATGGAAATGCTTTTATTTGTAAAATTAACCAATAGCTAAGGGCCCACCATGACCTCTTTATTTTTATTTTGATGAAAACTACGGTAAAACATGTTGATTATACGTCTGTCAATTCATACGAAACACGGAACAAGCTTACCTCAAAGACCAAGAATGTCTGGATTGTCTTTCATGGAATAGGGTATCTGAGCCGTTATTTTCTGGCACATTTTGATGCCCTTCCACCCCAAGAGAATTATATCATAGCTCCCCAAGCCCCCTCAAAATACTATTTGAACAACCGCTATACCTACGTGGGCGCCAGTTGGCTCACAAAAGAGGATACGGAACAGGAGCTACAGAACGTATTGGCCTACGTGCAGGCGGTATGGGAACAGGAAGAACTGGAGGCTAAACAGGTGAACCTTATCGTCATGGGCTTTTCACAGGGAGTATCCATCGCTACAAGGTGGTTGGCCCGTAGTGGCCTTACCTGCCATACGTTGCTGCTCTATGCAGGAGCCCTTCCCCAAGAACTCCAGCCCCGGGATATGGCCCACCTGCTGGAACACGGCACCAGAATTGTTTCCCTTATTGGCGATAAAGATGCGTACCTAACCCCAGCACGGCTCAAGGAAGAGGAACAAAAGTTACAGATGTTGTTTCAGGGTAAGGTGGAAAAAGTACGATTCAGTGGCGGCCATGAAGTAAAAAATGACCTTTTAAAGGAAGTGGTGTATGGATCTTGAATTGATCTTAGAAAATGAGCGGGCCGGGTTAGTGCCTTTGACCATGCAGCACCACCCAGAGCTCCTGCCCATCGCCCTACAAGAGGGATTGCTTAGGTATTCCCCCAGCACCATAGCATCACCCGAAGCTTTAAAAGATTATATTTCATTGGCCCTGGCGGATCAAGCAAAATGTACCGCCCTACCCTTTGCGATCTACGACAAATACCAAGGGACCCTAGCTGGGAGTACGCGGTATATGCACATGGACCCTCGTCATAAGGTCCTCCATATAGGCTCTACTTGGATTGGCAGGGAATTTCAGGGCACGGGGCTCAACGGTGCTGTAAAACAACTGCTTTTAGACCATGCCTTTTTCATGATGGATTTTGAAAAAGTGGAATTCAGGATCGATGAACGAAATTGGCCATCAAGAAAAGCGGTGGAAAAATTGGGTTGTACCCTAGAGGGTATTTTAAGACAAAATGTTTTTCTCGCCGACGGCTACAAACGGAACACTTGCTGCTATGGACTTCTGCGTACTGAATGGAGCTAGGCCGGGCGGTAAGTTCGTCATTCTTCCTTTTCCACCGAAATTTCACTTTCCGGGTAATAGGTGATCTTCCTGGTAGTGTATGTATTTTCTGGAGTAATGATTTTTTTGATCCAATTCCCTTCCTCAGGACGGTCATATTGGTATAGGTATTTTGTCTCTTCCACCTGATTGCCCTTTTTAGCGGTCTCCATCATTAATAGCCCCTGCTCATTGTATTCAAAGGTGGTACGGACAGTGGGCACAAAACTGTTTTTTTCAGTATCAAAGCGAAAATCCTGCCGTGCCCGTAACTTTCCCTCTTCACCAAACACCTCTTCTTTGGCTCTGTTGCCCTCTCCCTTTAAGAATTCTTTGGTCAGAACCACTTTCTGAACGGTACCATCCGCCTTTTTCTGTTTAGAGGTCCTGACGGATTTCAGGGGTTCTCCATTCATGGTCCAAGTAACGGTCTCCTCCCCTTTAACCGTTGTGTGGTCTATAACGGTCTTGTCCGTTCCCTCGGCGTTAGACCGGACAATGACCGCCAACCTGTCCTTGTCATCGTATTGGTAGCGATACTGTTCCAATAGTTCCTTTTCATAAGAAACGACCTTTTCCGTTACTTTTTTGCTTTCTGTGGTATCTAAGGTATAAAAGTGCGCAATGGAAGTAGAGGGGTCAAAGACGTTGTCCCTGTAGGTTTCCGCGCGCTTCTCAAGCAAATTACCATTGGCATACTTATAGTAGACAATGTCGTAGTCCTTTTCATTGTAGCGGGTAACGGACTGGGTAAGCAACCCGTTTTTGTTGAACTCATAGTCCTCCTGACCATATGAGGTGCTCACCAAACAGGACTTTACCCCTTCCTTGAGTTCAAAATCCGATAAGGTAAAGATGGTCACGGACTGGGCATCCACATACCAGGTGGTTTGCAAGAAAAAGCATACAACAAAATAAAGGGAACACTTTTGCATGGGTCAAAGTTACTTTTAATTCTTGCAAGCGGAAAACAAAACCTATACCAAAAAAAAAGGGGATGCCTGTGCATCCCCTCTGTATTATTTCCCACTCCTTTGCCATAACGGTGCGCCCATGGTGTACCAATCATGACAAGGGCAGGCTACTTGACTTCTTCAAAGTCTACCCGTTCGGCTGTACCTGTACTGTGACAGGCAGGCTCAGGGCAGGCTACTTGACTTCTTCGAAGTCTAC
>CAKZLG010000306.1 GCA_937125035.1 uncultured Maribacter sp.
AGCAATACGGCGCTAATAAGATATTTCATCATGTCGTGTTTTGATTGTTTATTTGATTGATGTTCACTAGGCATTATCCGTGCCTTCCTCTTCACCTTTCTTTATGGGCTCTGTCTTGTTCCATTGTTTTACCCTATCCTCCGCGGTAATACCTGAAAGAATCTCAACGTTGACCCCATCGGAAATGCCGATCTCAATATCCTTTCGCTCAAATTTTTGATCTTCCTCTGCGCCTACGGCCACTTCTACGTATGGTTTGTTGGTAGATTTATCAAATTGGAGCAAAGCCTCTGGAATGACTAAAATGTCTTCTTTCTTCTCCAATACAATGGATGCGTTCGCGCTGTATCCGGCCCTGATAAAGATATCATCCGTTACCTCTACATCCCCTTCAATTTTAAATTGTACCGCTCCTGTTTCCTCAATTCCCTTGGGTGCGATAAACCTTAATTTTGCATCTAGTTCCGTATCTTCCAATGCGCCCAAAGTAATTTTCAATGGTGTTCCAACACTTAATTTCCCTACTTCGCCTTCGTCTACCTTACCTTCAAAAATCATCTTCCCCAGATCAGCTATCGTGGCAATGGAGGTACCGTCGTTAAAGTTGTTGGCCTGGATCACCTGATCGCCTTCCTTTACCGGTATTTCCAGAATAGTTCCTGAAACCGTAGCGCGAATATTGGTATTTGCAGCGGCAGAGCCCCCTATGGAACCTCTACGAATGATCTGATAATCCGCATTGGCATTTTTCAACTCTTGTTTCGCCTGTTCGTATGCCAGTTGCAGATTGATGAAATCTTGATTGGAGACCACACCCCTGTCATAAAGGGTCTTATTGCGCTCATATTCAATTTTGGCATTGTTCAAGGCGAGTTCCGCATTGCGTACCCTGCCCTGTGCCTGGTATAAGGCTTGTTCGTTGGGCACTACCTTGATCACCGCAATTAAATCACCGGCCTTCACCTTTACGCCCTCCTCCAGCAATATTTTATCAATGATCCCTGAAATCTGTGGCTTAATCTCTACCTCGTCTTGTGGAATGACCTTGCCGGTTGCTACCGTTTTATTTTCTATAGTGGCCTTGAATGGCTGCTGCGTTTCATAGGTTATTGTGGATTTACTGTTGCTTTTAATAAAAAACACGGCCGCCCAGAGAGCACCAAGTACCAAAACTCCTATGAGTATGTATTTTACTATTTTGTTCATTTTCAAGTTGTATTAGTATATATTGGTTTTGTTTGTTACTTATTCTTCGCGAAGTGCATCTATAGGTTTAATACTTACGGCCCGTTGGGCAGGTATCAACCCAATGAGCACCCCAAGTACGACCATGAGCAGCAATGACCCTATTACGTAGGGTATGGGAACTGTTGGATTGGAGTAGGGCAAGTCCACATCTTGGGTAAGGGCATTTATTCCACTAAGGGTCAGCGCACCCATGATAATACCGATGATACCGGCCAACAATGTCAAAAACAAGGATTCTATTAAAATCTGATTGCGTACTTCTGCTGGCGTAGCCCCAAGTGCACGCCTTACTCCCAATTCCTTCGTTCGTTCCTTTACCGAAATCAATAGAATATTGCCTATACCGATCACCCCGGCCAATATGGTGGCAATACCCACGATCAAGGATAAAAAAGTTAGACCATTGGCAAAACCAAAAATCTGTTTGAACACCTCTCCCAGATTAAAGGAACCAATGGCTTTTTCATCTTCCGGGTCTACTTTGTGAATGCGCCTTAAGTTGGCCTTTATATCCTGCTCTACCTTCACCACATCTGCATCGTCATAAGCGGCCACGGTAAACCATGCTACGTTGTCACCGGTATTGTATAGCTTTCTATATGTGGTGAAAGGAATGAAAATATCACTGTCATTGTCAAACGGTCCACCACCTTCAAATTTATGAACCCCTACCACTTGAAAACTTACATCCTCTATTTCTATATAGCCCCCAATAGGTTCTTCATCCTCATCAAAAAGCTCCTTTTGCGTGCGCTCGCCAATCACGGCCACTTTACGTTCTTGTTCAATATCCGCATCGTTTATGAACCTACCCCCATCATAAATGTTTTTGGTGGCAATTTTGGTAAACTCTGGGAAGTCTCCAAAAACAGAATAGTTACCCGATTTAATTCCGCGTGTCACCACCCCGGGGCTAGAACCAAAAACACCTCTAACGTTGCGCGGGGCCAAGGTCTCTATCTCCGGCACCTGTCTGCGCAGCACTTCGGCATCCTGTAATTTCAACTGTATTTGACGTCCTGTTTTAAAACCTGCATACGGCTTACTGGTACTTTGTGCCCAAATGAACATACTGTTACGGGCCACGGTCTCAAATTCCTTTTCAAAACCATTGTCCAAACCTTTGGCAGCGCCAGATAGACCAATGTAAATATATATGCCAATGAAGACTCCCAACATGGTCAAAAACGTACGCAAGCGATTTTTTCCAATAGATTGAAAAATCTCACGCCAAGTATCCGAATCAAATAGCTGTCTCATATTATTCGTCTCTTAAGGCCACAATAGGTTTGATTCTGGCCGCCCGCTTGGCCGGCACATAAGCGGCCAAGGCCCCTGCGATGATGAGCAGGATGGTCACAAAAATGGCCGTTCCGGAATTTATGGCCGGATTGGTAATGAAATAATCATCCTCCAGCACCTTGCCCCCAATGGCATTGAGGGTAATGATACCAAGTGCCAATCCAATAAAACCGAATATGGCGGTAATGAAAATGGATTCCAACAAGATGGTGCTGATGATTATCCTTGGAGTGGCGCCCATGGCCTTCCTAATTCCAATTTCCTTAGTACGCTCTTTGACCACGAACACCATGATATTACTGATGCCCAGAATCCCCGAAATAATGACGGAAAATGCTATTCCAGAGATGATAATCTTTAGTACGCTTGCAAATTGCTGATTTTGTTTTAGATTATCCGCTACGTTCTCTATGCGCAAACCCCTTGGGTCTTTGGGGCTTATTACTTTTCGCTTTCTAAGGAAATCCTCCAGATTGCTTTGAAATTTCATGGCACCCGAGTAACCTATGGCCTCGTTGAATGCCAAGGTTATTTGGTTTACCTTGTCATTATTGCCCTCTATCAATTGCCGTGTGGAATAGGGCAAATAGATAAAGCGCTCCTCATTATCTCCGCCGTCGTCTTGAAACACACCTATCACCTTAAATGCACTGCCTCCAATATCAATATATTTCCCCATGGCTTCTTCGCCTTGAAAAAGGTCTTTTTCCACCATCCTACCAATGACGGCATATTTGGTCCTATCACGAACATCCTTTGCGTTGATGTACCGGCCCTTCATCATAATGGTTTTCTCCGCAAACTGCATACCCGGAGCAACGCCCCTGGTGGTATAATTATCGGATTTATTCTTAAAGGTAACGAAGGCCCCGCGCTGTATCTGGGGCGTAATGTAATCCATTAGTGGGCCAAACTCTTTGGCGATGGCCTCCAAATCATTGTTTTTGAACTCAATTTGCCGTTTTGCCTTATAGCCCCCAAAAGGAAGGGTGGTCTGAGATGGGTATATCCTAAAAATGTTGGTGGCATCATCACCAAAAAATTTCATGAATGTATTGTTAAGGCCGTTGCCCATGCCATAGAGCGTTACATAGATGAAAATACCCAAGGCCACGGTAAAGCCCGTCAAAAAAGTACGAAGTTTGTTCTTTTGTATGGTTTTCAGTATTTCCTTCCAGGTATCTAGACTAAACATATTGGGAAGCCCTTACTTGTTCTACTTTTTTGTCCTCAACGATTACCCCATCCTTTAAATGGACAATACGTTTGCACATCTCGGCTATGTCCTCTTCATGGGTGACCACCAAAATGGTATTGCCGGCATCATTGATCTTTTGGATCAGGTCCATGACCTCATACGAGGTCTTACTGTCCAATGCCCCAGTAGGCTCATCCGCCAAAAGCACCTTGGGTTCCGCGGCCATGGCCCGGGCAATGGCAACACGCTGCTTTTGTCCACCGGACAGCTCACTGGGCAAATGCGTGGCCCATTCTTTAAGGCCTACCTGCTCCAAGTACTTCAAGGCCTTTTCTTGGCGTTCTTTTCTACCCACCCTTTGGTAATACAGGGGCAGGGCCACATTTTCAAGAGCGCTTTTATAATTGATCAAATTGAAGGATTGAAAAATAAAGCCCAAAAATTTGTTCCGATATTGGGCCGCCTTGGTCTCGTTAAGATTTTTGATTGGAACCCCATCTAAATCGTAAGAGCCTTCATCCAACTCATCCAACATACCCAGAATATTCAGCAATGTGGATTTTCCAGAACCGGAAGACCCCATAATGGCCACAAGTTCGCCCGCCTCACAGGAAAAGTTGATGCCCTTTAAGACGTGAAGCGAATTGCTTCCCATTTTATACGATTTGTGAAGGTTTTTGATTTCTATCATAATGGGTTTGTTATCTTTCTAAATGACATCCTGCAATAGGACTCGCAAGGTGTATATTTGTTACAAGAATCCTTAAAAAGTTTTGTTAAATATTAATCTCCGTCTTTTTCGATCGCGTTCCAGATTTTTATTCTATCCTCCTTTGATACACCTGACCGTACCTCTACCCATATTCCATCAGTAATGCCTAGATCTACCTCTTTCCGTTCAAATTGTTGTTCGCCCAAACTGATCTCCACGTAGGGTTTTTTTGTCTTTTCATCAAACTGTACCAAGGCCTCTTTTATGGCCAGCACACTGTCTGCCCTAGCCAGAATAATGGCCGCATTGGCACTGAGGCCCGCCCGTATAAAGGTAGTGTCCTGTTTGCTCAAAGTGCCTTTAATTTCAAATTGAATGGCTCCATTTTCCTCTTTTCCCTTTGGGGCAATATAGTCCAACACTGCATTGAACACTTGGTCCTCTATGGCCCCTACGGTGATTTCAAGAGGTAGATCTTCTTTGATCTTGCCCACTTCGGATTCATCCACTTTACCCTCAAAGATCATTTTTTCCACATCGGCAATGGCAGCGATGGTGGTACCTTCGTTGAAATTGTTACTTTCTATTACTTGGTTGCCCACCTCTACGGGAACTTCCAACACCATGCCGCTTACGGTAGACCGTATTAGGGTATTGGCTGCATTTTTAAACCCACTGGTGGTGCCCGTGTTTACAATATCAAATCGTTTGTTTGCCGCAAGATAGGCCTGCCTTGCTTGATCGTAGGCTACTTGGGCGCGCTCTAAATCGGCTTGGGAAATTACCCCCTTTTCAAAAATGGCAGTTTGCCTATCAACGTTCCGCTTTTCATTTTCCAAAGTGATTTTGGTCTCATTAATGGCGTTTTGGGCATCGTTTAAGGCATTTAAATTGGGGACCACTTTTATTTTGGCCAACAAATCGCCTGTTTTTACATAATCTCCCCCTTCAACATATACTTCTTCAATTACTCCAGAAATATTGGGTTTGATCAATACCTCCTCTAAGGGAAGAATGCTTCCGGTGGCCACCGTCTTTTTGATGATATTCCTGGTTGCTGCCTGCTCTGTTTCATAGATTATAGGATCTTCTGCATTTTTTTGGTACAAATAATACATGGCGGCACTGAATGCCAAAACGATAAGCAAAAGAATAATGACCGTAACTGATTTTTTCATGGATATACATTTTTTGATTGAGATTCCCTATTCGGTCCGTAAGGCATCTATTGGCCTGACCTTGATGGCATTTTGCGCAGGAATAAAACCGGCCAAAAGTCCGGAAACTATTAATATGAGCAGTGCCACGAGCACAACGCCCACACTTACGCTTGGATTTAGAAACATATCTACCGGGCCAACACTGTCCAGCAAGCTATTTATGCCGTAAATGAACAAGGCTCCAAAAATGACACCTGTCATGCCGGAAACTATGGTCAAAAAAATGGACTCCAGTAAAATCTGCTTTTTAATGGACCAGGGATCTTCGCCCAATGCCCGCCTGATCCCTATTTCCTTGGTGCGTTCCTTTACAACGATGAGCATGATGTTGCTTACGCCTATTACACCAGAGATCAACACCATGGTCCCTACTATAATGGCGATCCATCGCATGGCGGAAAAAAGACTTTCCACCCTATTAAACTGTTCATAAAGGTCAAAATAGCCTACGGCCCTCTCATCATCTGGATGTACTTTTCTGCTTTCTTTTACAGTGTTCACCACGCTGGGCAACAAGGCTGAAATGGAAAAACCATCTTTGGCGGTAATGGCCATCCAACCTACGTTATCCGCGCGATTAAAGGCTTGTGAAAAAGTGGTAAAGGGTATATAGATCTGCCGTTCTGCGTTCTCGCCATTGCCATTGCTCGCCTTTTCCTTATAGGTGCCAACGACCATAAAATTGACACCTTGTATTTTTAGATAGGTGCCCAACACCTCCTCACCATCATCATACAGATCTTTTCGCACACCGTCCCCTATCACGATTACCTTTCGCCGCTCTTCAATATCATGATAGTTCAAAAACCGGCCGTGGTTGACGAACATGGAATTTTGAAAGATGATTTCCGGGTAGTCCCCAAAGACGCGATAAGAGCCGCTCTCGGTTTTATAGAAAACGTTGTCCACACCTTGCTGGTTTTGAAGTCCGTTTCTTGGAGAGACTATCCGTAGTCCGTGTACATTATCTTTGATGAGGTTGACATCACCCAGTTTAAAATTGAAGTTACGGCCCTCTGGCAATCCTTCGTAGGCCATGGTCGTGGTTTGGGTCCACATGAACATGGTATTCGTGGCCACACCGCTAAAATCCTGTTTGATTCCGTTTTCAAGTCCTTTGCCGGCAGACAGTAAAATAATAAGGATAAGGATGCCCCAAAATACCCCGAATGCCGTCAGCAAGGTTCTGAACCAATTCGTGGTCAACACCTCTAAAATTTCTTTCCAACGGTCTCGATTGAACATGTACTGCTTTCTTGCTATCGTTTATTCATCTCTCAATGCGTCTATGGTATGCACCCGCACGGCGCGCCACGCGGGGAAAAAGCCGGCTATGGCACCAGCCAATACCAAGACGATCACCGTGGTAAACGCTACTTGGAAATTCACCGAAGGATTCAAAACATAGTCAATTTCAATGTTGGGGCCCACCACTTCCAGAAGCGCCATGCTCAGAATAAGACCGGAAAAGCCGGAAATAGCCGTGACGAATATGGCTTCATGTAGAATCATTCCTATGATGCCCCAAGGCCTTGCCCCCAGCGCTTTTCTAATACCTATCTCCTTGGTCCGCTCCTTCACAACGATCATCATGATGTTACTGACCCCTACCACCCCTGCAATTATGGTACAGATGCCAACGAACCAAAAGAAGAATTTAATGTTTCCCGTTAGGGCGTAGTATCTTTTGGCCTCTTCAATGGGGTTCCACACGCGTATGGCCCTTTCATCTTCCGGGGCCACTCCATGTTCTTGGTGCAAGTAGTGCTTAATTTCCTTTACAAAAGCTTCTGAGGAGGCCACAGTCTCATCAATAGTCCCCTTTTCTGGCAGCATATAATTGAGGTTGTTTACTTTATCGCCTCCATTGAAGGCCAATTGTGCCGTGGTAAGGGGAATGAAAATACGTTCTTCCTCATCTTCATCCTTACCCATCTCGCCAAAAACACCCACAATTTTAAAGCCTGCGCCAGATATGTTCAAATACTCCCCTAGAGGCGAGTCAAGGTCTTTAAAAACCTCTCTTTTTATCTTGTTGCTGATCACCGCCACCTTGGCATTGGTCTGCAAATCCGTATAGTTGATATAACGACCTTCTGATAAAAATTCATTTTCTATGGTCTGCAGTTCCGGAGTGGTTCCGGCCAGGCTGTAGGTAATCACGTCATTATTGTAGAGCATACGCACATTATTGGGAAAGTATAGGATGGATGCCTTCTGGTACTCCACTCCCAAATCGTTGGCGATGACATCATAGTCCTTGTTTCTCAATTGGATCTGCCTGCCCGGATTAAGGCCCTTATACTCCATGGTGGTCCTTCTGGGCCAGACCCAAATACTGGTGGCCGCATCTGTTTTGAATTCGGCTTCGATTCCATTTTGCATGCCTTGCCCAAAACCAAGTAGAATAACAAGGATGAAGATGCCCGAGGCCACGGAAAGGCCCGTTAAAAAGGTGCGCAGTTTGTTCTTCCGAATGGTATCGAAAATTTCCTGCCATCTTTCTATGTCGAACATGGGTGATTGGTTTTTTGATTGATGAGCGCAATCGAAATTGCACAACCATAAGACGAGCCAAATGCCCTTTTGTTACAGTTATGGCGCAGAAAAAATGTTAAATAACAGGCTGAACAGGGTCCCTAGCTTCTGACCTTTCTATAGATAACATAAAACAACCCACCGACCAACACATAAGGAATGGCCATTAAGTACACGATGCCATTGTTGATGCCCTCTGCCGTCTTGCCGGATTCCTCGCTCTCAAGGACCGCGCGGCACATGGCGCACTGTGCTTCCGCCCCTTGAGGCAACAAAAGGGCGATGGACATGATCAATATCGTAATCGTTATATTAGTGCGCATAATAAGGAGCTATCATTAGGTAAACGACCACCCCGGTAACAGCCACATAGAACCAGATGGGAAAGGTATATTTTGCCATGGCCCTGTGGCCTTCAAAATCTTTTATATGGGCTTTGGCATAGGTTCTTAAAACCAGTGGTATAAGGGCTATGGAAAGGATGATATGGCTGATCAATATTACATAGTACACATAACGTACAGCTCCCTCTCCCCCATATGCGGTGGAATCAGAAGTCATGTGATAGGCAATGTACATAACCAAAAAAAGCAAGGACAGTACAATGTTGAAGGTCATAAGGTTCTGGTGCAATTTTACCTTTCCATTTTTAATGGCCCAAACGGCCACCAAGAGCAAAAGGGCCGTGCAGCCGTTGATCGTGGCATAAATTGGCGGCAAAAAGGAAAGCGGCTCCACATTGGGAATCCGTACCCCGAACAAAACGGCCACCACCACCGGTATTACCACGGAAACGATTGTAATGATTTTATTATATCTCTTTTCTTTTAAAGCCAACTGTTCCATATTACTCCAATAATAATTTCTTGATATCCTCTTTCAATACACTGATCTGTTCTTCCTCCCCTTCCTCATTTTGCCCCATGGCTTCGGGGATGGCACCGCGGTAATATACAATGGGATTACCAAAATCATCTAGCCGGGAACGGAGGTAGCCTTCTTTGTCCACCAAGGCAAAAAGGCCCGAGTGTTCAAAGCCGCCGGGAGCATCTGGCATCTCTGCCGCAAAAATATTGAAACCAGCGTTGGCGAGATTGAATATGGCATCCTTCTCCCCTGTGAACAAATGCCAGTCCTTGTCCGTTATACCGTATTTCTTGGCGTAGTTCCGCAATACCTCAGGTGTATCATACTGCGGTGTTATGGAAAAAGAAGCCACGCCAAAATTATCGTTATAGGCAAAGTGGTTTTGCAGGTGTACTAAATTCTCCGTCATAATGGGGCATATACTGGGGCAGGAGGTAAAGAAGAACTCCGCCAAGTAAACCTTTCCCAAATAATCCTTATCCGAGATGAGCACACTGTCTTGGTTCAAAAAAGAAAACTGGGGCACCTTACGTTTCTGCCCGTTGAGCTTAATATAGCTCAAAGGGCGGTCTTCTTTGGAGATGTTCATACGGTCATGTTCCACCACCGTCCCCATCTTAAGCCGGTCAAC
>CAKZLG010000307.1 GCA_937125035.1 uncultured Maribacter sp.
GAAAAGTCCATGAACACGTGGGTGCCGCGGAGGTGATGGTAATCCCTCTTTCCTGTTCCTGCTCCATCCAGTCCATCGTGGCGGCACCATCATGCACCTCCCCAATTTTGTGACTCACACCGGTATAAAATAGTATGCGCTCTGTTGTTGTTGTCTTACCAGCATCAATATGGGCAGCAATACCTATGTTTCTTGTGTATTTTAAATCTCTTGCCATCTTATTCTTAGAATCTAAAGTGCGAAAATGCTTTGTTGGCCTCTGCCATCTTGTGCGTATCCACACGTTTCTTGACAGCGGCACCCTCTTCCTTGGCTGCGGCTAAAATCTCAGCGGCCAATTTTTGGGACATTCCTTTTTCGTTTCTCCTACGGGCATAGCTGATCAACCACTTCATGGCGGTGGAAATCTTTCTATCTGGCCTGATCTGCATGGGTATCTGGAACGTAGCTCCGCCCACCCTTCTGCTGCGTACCTCTACGTGGGGCATGACATTGCTCAACGCGTCCTTCCAAAGTTCCAACGCGGACTTTTCCTCATCGGTTTTTTTGGCCTCCACGATATCTATGGCATCGTAAAAAACACTGAATGCCACGGATTTCTTTCCGTCCCACATCATCATATTGACAAAACGGGTCACCAATTGGTCATTGAAACGTGGATCTGGTAATAACGGCCTCTTTTTTGCCTGTCTTTTTCTCATTGCTTTTTCTTAAAAAAGTTCAATTACTTCTTAGGTCTTTTTGCGCCGTACTTAGATCGTCTTTGGGTACGCCCCGCAACACCTGCGGTATCCAGCGCCCCTCTCACTATATGATATCTAACGCCAGGCAAATCTTTGACCCTTCCGCCCCTTACTAATACTATCGAGTGCTCTTGTAGATTGTGCCCCTCTCCGGGTATGTAAGCGTTCACCTCTTTACCGTTGGTCAACCTAACCCGCGCCACTTTACGCATTGCGGAATTCGGTTTTTTTGGTGTAGTGGTGTACACACGCGTACAGACCCCCCTTCTTTGGGGACAAGAATCCAAAGCAGCCGATTTACTCTTCTTAGTAATCGTGGACCTTCCTTTTCGTACTAATTGTGAAATTGTTGGCATACTATATATTAATGTATAAATAAACCCTTTATTTAAGGGTCGGCAAATGTAGGGATTATTTGCAAAAATTCAAATCATGCCCCCGATATTTTAAAAGTTTTTTTCGAACCCTACTCCCGCGCATTGAAATGACCGCGTGGACCCTCCTAAAAAAGGCCATTGGCTTCAATTTAAAACCATGCAGGCCACAATGTTTTGATTTTCTGGAAAAATTATGATTTCCGCAATTTTCACCCTGTTAAATTAACCATCATTGAATAGTACTTATGTTTAATCCATAACTTCACAGAATCCCGCAACGCCTTAAAGTTTTATTAAAATTAGTTTGGATTATTAACACATAATTAAGAAGTTTGCTGCTAGCTAATTCAAATAAATTAAAAATGAGAACAAAACTAAATGGATTGTTAACGTTACTTATGGCGTTAATTGTGCATGTTTCTTTTGCACAAGAAAAAACAGTGTCCGGTACGGTTACTGACCAAG
>CAKZLG010000308.1 GCA_937125035.1 uncultured Maribacter sp.
TGTCAAAATAACGTATTAGGTCACTTTCTGCGGCTATATATCCAAAAGAACTCCAGGAAGGGCTATCCACTAAATCCAACATTAGATCTTTGGCTTTTTCTTTGTCGTTGTTATAAAAATACCAATTGGAAAGTCCGTAGGCCACGGCATCGTTGGAAGGAGTTCCGGTTTCGGTTTTCAAAAGGGCCTCTACAGGAATCAATCCTTTATACAATTTACAGAGTTCATAGTAACTCTGATTTTCTATGACCTCCATTTCGCCCGTTATCGGCACCAACATTTTTTGGGCCAGGTCTTCATTTCCAAGCCGTCTCTGAATCATATAGAGCCAATGCGTACTGGACACGATATTATCGGATAAACTTCCTGATTCCCTACACTTTAGGTACGCTTCATATGCTTTTTCATAATCGTGTTCCAGATAATACGCCAAGCCCAAATGGTACCAAATATTACCGTGCAGCGTGCTTACGGGAATATTTTGTGCATTGGGCATGCCATCGGGTTCTATTTCATTGTCCGTACCTTGAATCAATTTGGCTGCTGTTTCCAGATCGGATATTGCTTCCTTGAATTTACGTAAAGAGATATATCGGTGCCCCCGATGTCTGTACAATCGAGGTTCACGAGGATACTGTTGGATTCCTTCGCTGTAAACGGCAATGGCATCCTCGTACCTACCTAAATAGGCCGTTCTCCTACCGTACCAGATAATCGCCTCGATGGCAGTAGTATCGGCCTTGTACTTTTTCTTTGCTTCTTCATATTGCGCCAAAAGTTTTTCACTGGGTGTGTTGATCGTAATCTCCTTACCCAGGGGTGTGGTGAATACTATAGGTTTTTCAAGCAACGGCTCTGTACCTTCCTCAACGTCCTTGGGTCTGTCCTTGCAACCCGTTATTAGCCATAGGGCAAGAATGGTGAACGATAGCTCAAAGGCCCTTCTCGCTGCAATGATGATCATTTTACGTTATTTAGATACTTCAATTTCTTCAAATCCGGTATTTTTCAAAGCGGAATTCACTTTCGGAAGCGTCTTCTGCATTTCGGTCTTAAGCTGACCCAGATGTTCATCCAGCTCCGCGGAAAGTTCCTTAAATACCTTGTAGGCCCCATCCGTAGGTTTGGCATCGCCGGTTTCCACACTTCTGCGCAAGGACGCCAATCTGTTGTTCAGTTTTATGGGGAAGTTCAAGGGATCTTGGTTGCTTTGGTTCTTTACTTGGTACAAGGCTTCCTCTACCGATGAAATTTCATTTATAAAGGGAGCTATGGTACGCTTCCAATCTTTAGTGGTAATTTTTGCTTTGGCAGCATTCAGCTGGTTTTTCATTTCCCGGATCTGAATCACGGTACGGTTGGCCAGATCGGTTTTTTCCATGATGTTCTTGGCCAAGGTGAACTGTTCGTCCAAATCTTCTTTGGTGATGCCTTCAAGATTGGGATCTATGGAGATGGCAAAAGCCTGTTCTTGTACTCCGTTTGCTGTCTTCATGCGGATGGCATAGTCGCCCAATGGGGCTTTAGGTCCTCTCGTGGGCCGTGCACTCCAGATGATCATTCCCTCAAAATCCGTGGCGCCGGGATAGCGCAGGTCCCACGTAAAGGTATTCAACCCGGCCGCGGTGGTGGGCTTGGTAGAGCCGCTCCGTCTCCAGTAGGGCACATCTGGGTCTTCTTCATATTTTGGTTCACTGCCCGTAAAGGTGTCTATGACCGTACCTTTGGCGTCCAATACCTCAAAGGTGATAGTATCCAATTCCTTGGCGAGATGGTATTGGACTTTGGCTTCGGAAATGCCTCTGATGGCGTTTGAAGGTTTGAAGAGAACAGCGGCTTTGGTCTTCATTTCCTCTTGATACTGCCGTAGGGGTTGGATGTCGTCCAATATCCAAAAGCCCCTGCCGTGGGTACCCAGTACCACATCATTGTCTTTGATGACCAGGTCACGGATGGGGGTATCTGGCAGTTTCAATTGCAGGCTTTCCCATTTTTCCCCATCATTCATGGAAAAATAGACACCATGCTCCGTACCTAGAAAAAGAAGCCCTTCGCGTTCCGGATCTTCCCTAACCGCACGGGCAAAATGCCCATCGCCGATGCCTTCGGTTATTTTTGTCCATGTCTTTCCAAAATCATGGGTTTTGAAGACATAGGGCGCCCGGTCATCTACCTGATAGCGGTTGGCGGCCACAAAAAGGGTGCCTG
The DNA here is from genome assembly GCA_937125035.1 of uncultured Maribacter sp. Taxonomy (GTDB): domain Bacteria; phylum Bacteroidota; class Bacteroidia; order Flavobacteriales; family Flavobacteriaceae; genus Maribacter. Next base: position 2,209 of record CAKZLG010000308.1, read on the forward strand.
GCCTATGCTGCGATTCCTCAATGATGCTCACCCTTGAAAATTTTGGTAGTTCGGCCGGGGTGATGTCTTCCCAGTTCTTGCCACCATCACGGGTGATGTGTATTTTGCCATCGTCCGAGCCGGCCCAGATGGTGTTGATGTCGTGAAAGGAGGGGGCAAGGGCGAATACGGTGGCATAGATTTCAGGTCCGTTCATATCCATGGTGATGACACCGCCGGTTTTGCCCAAGGTGGTGGGATCGGCATAGGTGAGGTCTGGGCTTATTTTTTCCCAAGACTGCCCATCATCGGTCGTTTTCCAGACATGTTGAGAACAGGTGTACATGACATTGGGGTCTTGGGGCGCAAACATAATGGGGAAGGTCCATTGCCATCTTTCTGGGAGGGCACTGGCGGGTTCACCGGAAAAGAAGCGGGGATATACTTGAATATCCCGGGTCTGGCCATTGCTTCGGTCATATCTCGTTAAAAGGGCGCCTTGGCTGCCGGCATAAAAAATATCCGGATTTTCTGGATGTTGCGTGATCCAGCCGCTCTCGCCCCCACCCACGGCATAATACCAGCCATGGTTGGGGCCACGGGCCTGCCTATGGTCCCACCCGTCGCTGGGCATGGCCAAGGTGCTGTTGTCCTGTTGTGCTCCTGCCAAATGATAGGGAACATCACTGGTGGCCATGACATGGTAGAACTGTGTCGTCACATAATCCTCTTCCGTCCAAGTCTTTCCCCCATTGATGCTAACGATTCCGCCACCATCGTTTGATGAGACCATGCGATCTGGATTGTTGGGATCGATCCAAAGGTCATGGTTATCGCCATGGGGCACTTTTATTTCGGTATCAAAGGTGACGCCTCCATCGGTGGATTTCCAAAAATCCACGTTAAGGCCATATACGGTTTCTCTATCCAAGGGGTCTGCATAAATTCGGGAATAATAAAAGGCCCGTTGCCTTAACTTTCTTTCGTCATTGGTTCTTTCCCACGTTTTCCCAGCATCGTCTGAACGAAATACGCCACCCTCGTTCGCCTCCACAATGGCCCATACCCTATTGGAATCTGCAGGTGAGACGGTTACCCCAATTTTTCCCAAGGGGCCTTTTGGCATGCCGGGATTCTGGGATAAATCTGTCCAAGTTTCTCCGGCATCGGTTGATTTCCACAGTTTGCAATCTGGTCCTCCTCCCCACATTTTCCATGCTTTTCTCTGTACCTGCCAAGTACTAGCGTACAAAACTTCTGGGTTATTTCTATCAATGATCAAATCTACGGCACCGGCCTTATCGCTCACGTACAATACTTTTTCCCAAGTAGTGCCACCGTCCCTACTTTTAAAAACCCCTCTTTCCTCATTGTCACCATAGGGATGCCCCAATGCGGCCACATATACAATATCAGGGTTGGTAGGGTGTATTCTGATTCGGGAAATAGCCTGGGTCTCTTTTAAGCCCAAGTGCTGCCAAGTTTCTCCGGCATCCGTGGTTTTGTACACCCCGTCCCCCTGTGTGATGCTTCCCCTTAATTGTACCTCGCCCATGCCAATATAGACAATGTCCGGATCGGTTTCAGCAATGGCAACCGCGCCTACGGAAGAACTGGTGATCTGGCCATCGGTCACGGGTTTCCATTCATTGCCTCCATCCGTGGTTTTCCATAGACCACCTCCGGTGGCGCCGAAGTAATATTCGTAGGGCCTACTTGGACTACCGGCCGAACCCAAGGAGCGTCCGCCACGGTTGGGCCCAATATTACGCCATTCCAAGCCCTCGTAGAAGGAGGAGGGTAAGGTTGGTGCTGTTGTTGTTTGTCTGTTGTCTTGGGCTTGGCCCAATGTGGTGATTACTGCCATCAAGAAAAGAGATAGCCACTTGGAATTTTTCATTTTTGATATCGTTTATAAGAATAGTTAGAGCGATGGGTCATCGCTTGTATAGAGTTCGTGTCGTTCATCGCCACCCGCCTGTATGTACTGGAACAGGTCTCGTATTTCCTGTTTGTCCAATCGGTTCAAAAGACCTGTGGGCATGGGCGATATGGGCGATAGTCCCCTGGACGTTATCTCTTTTTTGGCCAGGGTAACTGTATATTGTTCATTGAACGGGTTGGGCATGATCACCACTTCGTTTTCATTTTCTGTCTTAATGCGGCCTGCCATCTTTTTACCGTCCACCAGTTCAAAAAGGGTATTGGCATATTGATCGGATATGTCGTCATTGGGGCTGTAAATGGAGAACATAAGGTCATATCGGCCAAACTTGGTATGTGCCTGGGTAAGATCGGGCCCGGAAGCCCCGCCTTCCCCTCGCATGCGGTGGCATAGAATGCACATTCCGGCTTTAAAGGCACGTTCTCCCCTTTGAAAATCGGCTGGAGTGTCTGATTCGCCCCAGATGATGCTGCCCACTTCGTTGGCATTGTAGTCGTTGCCTGGCCCAATGGGGGCTGGCAGGTCTGCTACGGCGGTGGCGGGGGAGTAGCTGCCGGAGAGCTCTTGGTAGTACTCTCGTTCCGTTTCGGGGACGTGGGTCAAGGCACGTTGTCTCACATTTTCCATATAGGCCTTAAAGCTCATGCCTCCCTTACTGTCCAGCACGTCATAATACCATTGAAAATAGCGTTCCCGCAGATCGGGGGTCCAGCCATGGGCCGTATTGCTCAGGAGCATTCCATAATAAATGGACTCACTAGGCGGCATTTTGGCAATGACCTCCCGGATCAGCGGCCCGTACTGTTCGCTACGTAAGGTGGCTTCCTCAGATAGCATGGATACCCCTTCGGTAATTGTTTTTTGCTGGGTATGGTGTTCTAGCTGGGCCACTAATTTTTCAGTGATTCCGGGGGCCTCAAGATAGAGTAACAATTGTGCCAGCTCTTTGTTGACCTCATTGTTGGTATGCGGAAAATGCTTGTCCAAATGGTTGACGATCTTTGTCTTTTGTGCCCTTTGTGGCATTCCTAAACGTTTTAGTCCAAGGGCATGTGCCCGTAAGAGGTCTATTTGTTCATCTATGGCCAAAGTTTCCACGGGTATGGAAGCCAATTTTTCATAGAGTAGGGCGCTTTGGTTTTCTGACCCTAGGCGAGCCATGGCAATGGCCGCCGGAATGAGTTTTTGTGCCTTGGTCTCTTCCTTGAATTGGGCCAACCAATGTTCCACCGGTTGGTGTTCCAAGATAATGCGTGCCGCATAGCGGATAAAGCGGTCTTTGTGGTCAAGGTGTTCCCAGGCCAAGGCCAGGCCCTCTGGGGCTTTCTTTGCCGTATGAAAGGATTCCAGCTCATGCCGCAGCTTACGCAGCGCTTGGTCTGTGGCTTCCGTTACCGTTTCCTCTGGAATATCCGTGGGACCCTCATAGCGGAGACGGTATAGGTGCGACTCCAGCCCACGGCCTCCCGTGGCAAAATAGAGATGGCCCTCTGGGCCGGCCACCATGTCCGTTAAGGGTAGGGGCACTCCGGATAAAAATTCCTCTCTGGTGGCCGTATAAGAGCTTCCCTTTGGGATAATATCAATGTGGTACATGGTGCCGAAACTCCAGTCCATAATAAATAGTCCGTCCTTATATTGGGCCGGAAAATTCAATGTCGCGGCGGAAAGAACGGCCGTGGGTGAACCCTGTTCCAAATTGTGCACCGCCGGCAGGTTATCGGGATAGTAGGCCGGCCATTTGCCCGATCCCGTGCGCCACCCGTATTCACTGCCACTGGTTACGTGGCAGATGCGGGTGGGGCGGTACCAAGGCATCCCTATGTCCCATTCCATATCAGCATCATAGGCAAAGAGCTCTCCATCTGAGGTAAAGGCCATGTCAAAAGGGTTTCGATATCCGGCGGATATCAATTCCCACTCGGTGCCCGATGGGTCAAATTTAGCGATCCAACCGCCCGGAGCCTTGATGTCGTTGGCATGGCCCCTAGCATCCAAGTAGGGCTCAAATAGGTTGTCCTCTGCCCAATGGTTGGGGAGCCGACTGTTTTCTTTCAGAACCTCAGGAACAAGTACATGGTTGCCCGCAATGAAATAGATTTCTTGGCCATTGGGGGCCACCACAAAACTGTGAGGGCCATGTTCTCCACTGCCCTCCAATTTTAGCAGGAGATCCACCTTGTCCAATTGGCCATCTTTGTCGGTGTCGGTCAACTTATAAATACCACTACCATAGCCCTTACCTTCTTTCTCGGCGGATTCCCAATTTTTGTTCACGGCCACATAGAGGGCATCAAAGGCCCATAAAAGGCCATGCGCCTCTCCGATCTCCAAATCCAAGGGACTTACTTTTGAAGGGGAAACTATTTCCCCCATATCGGGGATATTCAGCTGGTAGAGCTTGCCAAATTGGTCAGATGCATATAGTGTGTTGTTGGGGGCAGGGGCAAGGGCCACCCAAGAGCCCTGTTCATGGACACTTGGACTGTACAGATCTTCGAGAACAAAATGCTCGGGCAGGTTAAAGCTGATCTCTTGTGCTGAATCATCCGCTGAACTGGTGGAACTATCTGGTTTACAGGACAACACTAGGCAGAGGAGAACTGTGAGAGCACTAGTAAGGTTACGCATAATTTTTTGAGAGGATTGGTTTCCCTAAAAATAGTAAAAAAGGACGCGTTAATTGCAAAAAAAACATCTTCAATAGGTACGGTGGTTATTACGGATTTGCAGCACCAGTACCGTTACGCCATCAATGGCCATATATGAAGTACCTGCCATGACCGAAATGACAGCCCTGTCCAGCGAAACCCCCGTGGCGGTGGTGGGCGCCGGCACCATGGGCCGCGGTATCGCCCAGGTGGCGGCGGGGGCGGGCCACCGGGTGCTGCTATACGACGTCGACCCGGAAGCCGCGCGGCGGGCGCTGGCGGCCATCGGGGACGTCCTCGATGGTCGGGTGGCGCGGGGCAAGCTGGGCGCCGAGACTCGCGACGCCCTGCTCGGGCGCATCCATCCGGTGGCGAACCTCGCCGAACTGGCCCCGGCGGGGCTGGTGGTGGAGGCGGTGGTGGAGGATCTCGGCGTCAAGCAGGCGCTGTTCCGGGAACTCCAGGCTCGCAACCCGCAGGCGATTCTCGCCAGCAACACCTCGTCGCTGTCCATCACCGCCATTGCCAGCGCCCTGCCGCAACCCGAACGGTTGCTGGGAATGCACTTTTTCAATCCCGCGCCGGTGATGCAACTGGTGGAGGTGGTGAGGGGCCTCGCCACCGATCCGGGCCTTGCCGCCACGGTTCACGCCACCGCCGGGCGCTGGGGCAAGACCGCCGTGTATGCCCGTTCCACCCCGGGTTTTATCGTCAATCGGGTGGCCCGGCCCTTCTATGCCGAGGCCCTGCGCCTCCTTCAGGAAGGGGCCTGTGAGCCGGCCACCCTGGATGCGCTGCTGCGCGAGGCCGGGGGCTTTCCCATGGGCGCCTGCGAACTGATGGATCTCATCGGCCACGACGTGAACCA
>CAKZLG010000309.1 GCA_937125035.1 uncultured Maribacter sp.
GGGGGTACACATGATCGGGGCGCGTTGTGCGGACCTGATAGCAGAAGCCGTGACCGCCATGGAATTCCGCGCCTCTGCAGAGGACATTGCCCGGATGAGCCACGCCCATCCCACCTATGCCGAAGCCGTAAAAGAGGCCGCCTTGGCCGCCACGGAAGATCGCGCGCTGCATATTTAAAATTCGCAAGCAGCACACTATAAAAAAAGCAGCCCACCGGCTGCTTTTTTTTATAGCTTGTGCGAACCGTCGCAATACGGCGGATTGTTTGTTTTTTTACAAGTACATAAAAAGGCACTTTTGTCCTCATCAACGCTGAAACCTAAGGATGGGGGTTTGTTGTGGGCCCTGTGGGCGCCATCACAAAAGGGTTGGTTGGCACTGTGGCTGCAGGTGCACCATGCATAGCGCTTGTCCTTTTCCAAATCTACTTGAACGGGGGCATATTCTTTTTCACTCATGAACTTTGGTTTTTTGATTTTAAATTATTTTCCGATGGTTCTCCCTCAGTCTTACCTACAGCAGGCAGGTTTTTTGGTTCACCTTTCCTAAGGGAGAGGTCAGAGCCATCATGTATGACAATTCTAGGTAAGGTTAACAACAAAATTTACTGAAATTTATTGCTGAAGATATCGCAAAACCTTCGAAATAGCGATAAGGCCCGTTTAATTTTTAACCATTCCAAATAATTTCAAGGTACTCAAGACCACTTCCCTTAAAAGCCCCAAAGCAGCAATGAGAAAACGCTCTGTTTGTATGTGCAAGATCTTTAATCCCAACCGTAGTTGTAGCTTAATATGATCTTTATGCCGTTCATAGCGCAGCGCAAGAAAACAACAGGCAACTATAAAGAGCACAGCTCCCGGCACCACTACGGCAGGATGTACTTCATGGTGAAAAAAGCGGTACAGCCCCAGGCCCGTAAAGCTGCCATAAAGAATGATGAAATGTACGACGTATATGGATAAGGTACTTTGCCCAATACGGAGAAGGGTTGGTTGGTTCAGGATATTTCGGGCCATCATGAACAGGGCAAATACGAGCAATACATCGCCCAAGCGGATAAAAAGGTAATTGTTGAAGGATATGTCCATGAACAAGGATATGCCCGTGTGCTCCGCCAACAAAACGAAAAGGGGGGAAGAGCCGAACATTAGCGCAGTGCCCAGCAACAAAAAAACCGGTATGGATACGGTGTACAAATAGGACCGGTCTTTGAACCTATGAAAGAGGATGGACATAAAACCCCCTATGGTCGTGTAACCCAACCATGGGATTATGGTAAAGACAGATCCATTGGCTTTGGTGAAATAATTCGCCAACCATTGCGGTAGGCCTTCAAAGGCCAAGGGCTTATATATAGGCTCAAACAAAAACAAGAGCAGCGTAAGCCCCAACAATAAAAAGGGAAATACTTTTTTCCCCAGTTTATTGGACAAAAGGTATAATGCTATAATCACCAATAAGGACAGCCCAATACAATGCAGGACATCTATCAAAAAGAAGCTGTCGTAGACTTTGCCCTTTAAAAAGCCGAAAATATTGGAGCGTAGCAGATACCCTATGAACACAAGTTCCAACCCTCTTTTAATGCCTTTTTTTACCCTAAGATTTTTCCAACCCTGCTCTGGGGCACGCACCAATAAAAAGGTGAAAATGAAACCGGACACCGTAAAGAACACAGGAGCGGTAATGCCGCGGAAATATTTCCAAAGTGAAAATGCTACATTACCGTCTTGCCGGTACAGCGGTTCTAGCAGCCCATCTATAAAATGCCCTTGCAGCATCATGATGATGGCCCATGCCCTAAGGGCGTCTATGAAGAATAGTCTGGTGGTTTTCCGATCCATGTTAAAATAACTCCCCTATTTACTTAATTAGCAACGGGTTTGGATGTTTTAAGGGGCAAAATTATACAAAATAGTGGTACGATCAAGTTTATTGGGGTATATTCCCACCAATACCTTAAAATCAAAGCAATATGGCATATATACTTGCCTTTGCCGGAAGCAATTCCTCCACTTCCATTAATTACAAATTGGTCAAATACACGGCAAGTCTTATCGAGGACGTACCCGTAAAATTGATGGATATGGCCCATTGTCCATTTCCCATGTTCAGTGAAGACCATGAAAGGGAACAGGGCTATTCCAATGCCTTACGTGAGATCATGAAGGATATCCGCCAAGCAGACGGACTTCTTATTTCCGTTAATGAGCACAATGGGGCACCCTCTTCCTATTTTAAAAATCTGTTGGACTGGCTATCGCGCCTTGATCGCAGGTTTATGGCAGATAAGCACATACTGCTTTTGGCCACTTCAGGCGGCAAAAGAGGGGCCATAGGTGCCTTGGGCCATGCAGAACAGCTATTGACACGTTTTGGCGCTGAGATTACGGCTACCTTTTCCCTGCCGCTTTTTCATGACCATTTTAGCGAAAGCGATGGCATTGTGAATGCCCAGCTGGCAAAAGAGCATAAAGAAGCATTGGCCCATTTTATGGAATCAATTCACAGCTAGGCGTAAAAGACATTGTTTTCCCTAAAGCCCTTGAAGGGTGCGCGGTAAATCTTGACTATCTTTGTATTGTGCGGCTAGCTTTCGAAAATCATATACGACAATTTTTCCCGGAGTTGCTGAACCAATCCTTTCTGTTGGCCTGCAGCGGGGGTATGGACAGTGTGGTCCTGTCCCATTTATGTCATCAGCTTAAAATGGATTTTGCCTTGGCCCATTGCAATTTTAGGCTTCGGGGCTCTGATAGTGATGGTGATGCCGCTTTTGTGCACCAATGGGCGGCGGACTTGGGCAAAAAGGTGTACAGCACATCGTTTGATACGGCACCCTATGCGGAAAAACATGGCCTATCCATTCAGATGGCGGCACGGCAGTTGCGCTATGACTGGTTTCAAACACAGATGGAGGCCCATGATATTCCCTTGTTGCTCACTGCACATCATGCAGACGATGACCTGGAAACTTTTCTCATTAACCTCTCCCGGGGCACGGGCCTGAAAGGCCTTTTGGGCATCCCTGCAAAACAGGGCAATATCCGTAGGCCGCTGTTGAGCTTTTCACATAAAGAGCTACAGCTTTTTGCCCGCAAGGAACAATTGCACTGGCGCGAGGACAGTAGCAATGACGATACCAAATACCTCAGGAATAAAATCAGGAAAGAGCTGGTACCGGTGCTAAAAGACCTACATCCCACTTTTTTGGACAATTTTAAAAGTACCTTGGGCCACTTGGAACAGAGCCATACCTTGGCAACGGCCCAAGTAAAGGCCGTAAAGGAGCATTTGTTTCAAAAAGAACAGGGCAGAATTAAAATTTCCATCCCAGCCCTGAGAAAGTTACATCCGTTGAACGCCTATATGTATGGCCTGTTTCATTCATATGGCTTTGTGGACGAAAAGGCATTAATGGGGCTTTTGGACGCCATGAGCGGAAAGACCTTGTTGTCTGACACCCACACTCTTTTAAAGGACCGCTCCTTTCTTTGGCTCAATCAACGTGCGGATGACCAGACTACCTCTGATTATTACTTGATTGCCGAGGGCGAAGAGGTAACGGAACATCCCATTCAACTTCAATTTGATGGGGTAGGGGCCATTGGGGATTTTTCCCGAAATATAATTTACGTAGATAAAAATGCGTTAAAGTATCCGTTGGAACTAAGGAAATGGAAAAATGGCGACTATTTTTATCCCTTCGGACTAAAAGGAAAAAAAAAGTTGGCCAAATTCTTCAAGGATGAAAAAGTAGACCTGTTCTCCAAAGAGGACCAATGGTTGCTTTGTTCCCAAGATGCCATTATATGGGTCATTGGCCGAAGAATGGATGACCGCTTTAAAGTAACGGGGCAGTCCAAAGAAATTCTAAGAATCACGTTTACACCATGAAGCACCTTTTCCCCCTATTTTTTGTTTTTTTGGTTTCCTTGGGGCTTTACGCCCAGAATGATGAAAATCCTGTCTTATGGAGCCATGAGGCCAAGCAACTTTCGGAAACCGAATACGAGCTCATTATAAAAGGCAGCATATTTGAGGGTTGGCACGTCTACTCCCAATTCACGGCAGAAGGCGGTTCCTTGCCCAGTGAATTTAATTATGCCAATTCAGGTACCGATTATGAGCTGATTGGTGGCACCCAAGAAAGTGAAACGGTAAGGGAGTTCAGTCCTATTTTTGAGGTGGAAGAGACCTTTTTCAAGAAAAAAGCCATTTTTACCCAAAGAATACGACTGTTGGACCCCTCGGTGAACCAAATTAAGGTGAACCTGTTCTACCAAGTGTGCAAAGAAGTCTGTATTCCCGCCGATGTTGATTTTGTTTTTTCATTGGATGGGTCTGCCGTGGTGGAGGAAAAAGTGGATTTGGATGAAAAGAGCAAGGCCCTTTCCGCCAACCTTCGGTTGGACCTAAAAAACAAGGTCCTATTGAGTCAGGGTGCGGAGCGTATTGGTGATAGCAGTAGTGTATGGGTCATTTTTGCCCTGGGGTTTCTGGGTGGTTTCATTGCCCTGTTAACGCCCTGTGTGTTCCCAATGATCCCGCTTACGGTGTCTTTTTTCACCAAACATACCCAAAACAAGTCCAAAGGTATTGTCAATGCGCTGCTCTACGGATTTTTTATCATACTCATCTACGCCCTGTTGAGCCTGCCCTTTCATTTGTTTGATTCGGTGGATTCACAGATTTTGAACACCATAGCCACCAACGTGTGGTTGAACCTCCTTTTTTTCTTGGTGTTTTTGTTTTTTGCCTTTTCCTTTTTCGGGTATTACGAGCTTACCTTGCCCAGTTCCTGGGCCAATAAAATGGATGCGGCTTCCTCTAAAGTAGGGGGTATTTTGGGCATTTTTTTCATGGCCGTTACCTTGGCCATTGTCTCCTTCTCCTGTACGGGGCCCATTCTGGGCGGTCTGTTGGGCGGCACTACCATGGCCGAAGGGGATGTGGCCATGAACCTCACCGCGGGCATGACCGGTTTTGGTGCGGCTCTGGCCTTGCCTTTTGCACTCTTTGCCCTGTTTCCGGCCTGGTTGAATTCCCTTCCCAAATCTGGCGGGTGGATGACCACCGTAAAGGTGGTCTTGGGATTCTTGGAGGTGGGTCTGGCCCTTAAATTCCTATCCAATGCCGATCTTGTAGGGCATTGGGGTCTTTTGAAGCGCGAAGTTTTCCTGGGCCTATGGATTCTCTTGGGTGTGCTGATGTCTTTATATCTCTTTGGTTTTCTGCGCTTTCCGCATGACGGTCCCAAAGGCAAATTATCAACGGGAAGAAAGCTTACAGGCGTGGTGAGCCTTGGCTTTACCGTATATCTTATCCTAGGCCTGGTAAAGGCGATCCCGTTGAAATTGTTGAGCGGATTTCCACCACCGGAGTTCTATAGTATTTTTGAAACGGAGAGTGATTGCCCATTGGGCCTGGATTGCTACAAGGATTTTGAAACGGGGCTGGCCCATGCAAAGTCGGTCAACAAACCCATTCTGCTCGATTTTACTGGATGGGCCTGCGTCAATTGCAGAAAGATGGAAGAGAATGTATGGAGTGATGCTGAGGTGTTTCCGCTCCTAAAGAACGACTACGTTTTGATATCCCTCTATGTGGACGATCGGGAAGAACTGCCCGAAGCGGAACAATTTGTCTTCCAATATGATTCTGGCCGTACAAAGCGCATAGAGAACATTGCCCAGAAGTGGGGCACCTTCCAAGACATCAACTTCAATGCCGTATCCCAACCGTTCTACGTGCTCCTTTCCCCAGATTTGGAGGTTTTGAATACGGCCCTGCAGTCCGCTGATGCCGATGCCTACAGAAAATGGCTCATTGAGGGTCTGCAACGGCACAGGGAGCTGGCCAGAAGGGAGTAGTTGCCAAAACACGGCAAATGGCAACAAAAAACAGGACTGCCGCGTGAATTTTATCGAAAATAATCCTACCTTGGGGGTCAACCCCCATAATACTCTATGAAGATTTTAAAAAAAGTGGGACGCGTCTTGGTTTCCCTATTGATACTGCTGTTGATCGGCTTTGGAATTTTTTTGTACACCCTTACGCCCACCTACTCAGGAGAGAAAAAACTGGCAAACCTCTCTGATAATGTGGAAATTTACTATGATGGGTACGGTATACCCCATATCTATGCAGACCAAGAGGAAGATGCCTTTAGGGCCTTAGGGTATGTGCATGCCCAAGACCGACTGTGGCAAATGGAACTGTTGCGCCGCATAGCCAGCGGGGGCCTATCTGAAGTATTTGGAAAAGACCTCATAGGAACGGATCAATTTCTTTTGGCCCTGGGCATTGATGATGCGTCACAACAAACGGTCGCTAAATTGGACCGTACCTCCATTGGGGTACAGCTCACGGAGGCCTATTTGGATGGCATCAATCAGTTTATTGCGGAAGGCCCCACCCCAGTGGAGTTTTACCTGACGGGTATTGAAAAGACCCCCTTTCAATTGAAGGATGTGTACAATACCATGGGGTATATGGCCTTTAGCTTTGCCATGGCCCACAAAACGGATCCATTTCTCACCAATATCAAAGAAAAATTGGGCCCCGAATACCTACCGGATTTGGAAATCAACTCCAACACGGATCAAGAATGGATAAAAAACCATCAACCCACCGTGCAGGATTCTGTGGGTAATTCCGTTACCGCCAATGTGCTCAAAGCCTTGGGGAAGTTGCAACTGCCCCTTTTTGAGGGAAGCAATAGCTGGGTGTTGGCCCCGGAAAAGACCAGGAACGGTGCCGTGATCTTTGCCAACGATCCCCATATAGGTTTTGCCCAGCCCTCTGTCTGGTTTGAGGCGCATGTGGAGACCCCGACCTATTCCAAATACGGCTATCATATTGCAGGCATTCCGTACCCCATTTTGGGCCATAATCGCCAATTGGCCTATGGCATGACGATGTTTGAAAATGACGATGTTGATTTTTATTATGAAGAAAACAACCCTGAAAACCCAGGGGAATATAGAAGCGGTACTTCATGGAAGCCCTATGAGACCATCAGCAAGACCATTAAAGTTAAGGACAGTGCCAATGTGCAGTTCACTTTCAAAACATCAGAGCACGGCCCCATCCTCAACGGTATAGCGGATCAGGTGAAGGGAGACCGCCCCATAGCCATGTCCTGGGCCTACACGCAGATGGACAACAAAATCATGGATGCGCTCTACGAAATGAGCCACGCCCAAAATCTGGAGGATTTCAAAAAGGGACTGCCTAAAGTACACGCGCCGGGCCTCAATATCATGTACGGGGATGCAGAGGGAAATGTGGCATGGTTCGCCACCGCACAATTGTATAGCATTCCGGACAGCGTCAACACCAAAATGGTCTATGAAGTGGGGGAGGGGCTGCCTATGGACAAGGAGCTGCTGGATTTTTCAGAGAATCCCCAAGCCATAAATCCCCCATGGCATTATGTCTATTCCGCCAATAACCAACCCGATTCCATTGCGGGAATGCTTTACCCAGGGTATTATCTGCCAGAGAACAGGGCCAAACGGATCGTGGCCCTGCTAGAGCCAAAAGCGGATTGGGACAAAGAGGCCGTGGCCCATATGATGAATGATATCACTTCGGCCGTAAATCCGGAAATAGCCACCAACCTGTCCAAATTGATCCAAGTGGCCGAACTCCAGGACAACCAATTAGCGGCATTGGATACTTTGGCCACTTGGAAAGGGGATTATCCGTTGAACAGTGTCGCCGGAACGATATATACGCGCTGGATCTACTATCTTTTGAAAGGAACATTTATGGATGAGTTGGGGGAAGACGGTTTTGAGCAGCTCATGGCCACCCATTTACACAAACGGCTCTTGGCACCCATGTCCGCCAAGGAAAATTCCGTATGGTGGGATGATATCCATACAAAAGACAGAAAAGAAACCCAAGAAGACATCGTACAACAGGCCTTCATGAAAACCATTGCCACCTTGGAAGAAGAACTGGGTCCCAACCTACAGGACTGGACCTGGGAGAAAGTGCATACCTTGGAACATCCACATCCCATAGGGCAGGTGGCCGCCTTGCGTTCTTTTTTCAACGTAGGGCCCTTTCCCAACAAGGGTTCAAGGGAGGTCATCAACAACATGGCCTTTACCTATGATGATAGTGGTGCCTACAAGACATCGGCTGGGCCCTCCACGCGCAGGGTCATTGATTTTTCCGATGTGGAAAATAGCATCAGCATCCTGCCCACGGGCCAATCTGGAAACCCATTGAGCAAACA
>CAKZLG010000310.1 GCA_937125035.1 uncultured Maribacter sp.
AAATTGGCACGTTGTCCCATGGCCCCGTTGCCCAAACTGAAGATACTCTCTGATGATTTTACGCGCGCCGCGTCAAAACCTTCCTCTATGATGCTCCAAGCATCTTGTTGTATATAATTTTGGTTCATTTCTAGCTTAGTTTAAAGTCGCCATGATAAAATGGCGTTTCATATTTCAATACCTAAAAGGGATTCTTGGGTCAGTTCAGCAATCGGTTCAGAAATGCGTTATCCATTTGCGTAAAATCCCGGAAACAGAAATCGGCCCCGTGCAACACTACTGCATCCCCAATGCCTATGCTGGTCATCTTTGCCGCGTTGGCCGCTTCAATGCCGGCCAAGGCATCCTCAAACACAACACAAGAGGCCGGGGCCACCCCAAGGCTTTTTGCTGCCAACAAAAAAACCTCGGGATCGGGTTTGGCCTTGGTAACGTTATTGCCATCCACGATGACATCAAAATAAGATAACAATTGTACCTTTTCCAGTATGGGTCTGGCATTCTTACTTGCAGAGCCCAAGGCAATGGGCACGTGGTTGCTCTTGAGAAGATCAAGCACCCTGGGCACATCCGGTAGGATCTCAGAGGCATCCATATCTTCTATGTAGGCCAGATAGTCCTCATTTTTTTCGGTCATCCATGTATTGAACTGCTCTTGGGTGGCGGTGATATGGCCCATCTGCAACAGGATTTCCAAGCACCGCTTTCGGCTTACGCCCTTGAAGAGTTCATTCTGCTCCTCCGTAAATTCAAAACCCAGTTCGGCGGCCAACTTTTTCCATGCCAGGTAATGGTACTTGGCCGTATCTACGATGACCCCATCCAAATCAAATATAAAACCCATTGTTTTCATTGTAAACGGTTATAGTGTTGAATCCCTTTTGATCAAAGTGGCCGCTATGACCTCTGTGCGGTAGGTAGGCTCCTCTTCCAGATTTTCGTTTTCCACTTTAGCGATCAGCATTTTTGCCGCTATCTCCCCCATGCGGTCCCCATGCTGCGCAACGGTGGTCAGTGCTGGTTTTGAAAAACGGGACAGAATGCCATTGGTAAATCCTATGAAAGCAATATCCTCCGGAACCTGATAGCCCAACCCTTGGGCCACACCCATGCTGAACACGGCAAAGATCTCATTCACACAGAAAACGGCATCCATTTCCTTTGTCTCAAAAAATTCGTTGATCAACGGCTCCGAGGCAACGTCATCATAGGGAAGTGTCAATACCAAGTTGGGGTCAAAAGTCAATCCGTGATCTTGAAGGGCCTTCTTATACCCTTCCGCCCTATAGGTGCTTACGTTGAAATAACTTTCCGTGGTGATCAGCGCTACTTTCTTCTTACCACTGTCTATGAGTGATTTCACGGCTTCATAGGCAATCTCGGCATCGTTGAGCACCACCTTGTCACATTCCACCTCGTCCGTTACACGATCAAAGAGCACCAAAGGTATGCCCTGCTCCAAAACCTCCTTAAGGTGGTTAAAGTCATTCTTTTCCTGGGTGCCCGCAGACAATGACATGATGAACCCATCAATACTGCCATTGGCCAAGAGCTCCATATTGATCACCTCCTTGTCAAAAGACTCATCGGAAACACAGGCAATCACATTATACCCATGGGCGTTGGCATATTTCTCTATGCCCCTAAAGACCGTGGTAAAGAAGTGGTGCACAATGTCCGGTATGATGACCCCTATGTTCTTGGTGCGCTTGTTCTTTAAGCTGAGGGCAATGTTATTGGGGCGATAGTTGTAGAGCTTTGCAAAGGCCTGCACCTTCTCTTTAGTGTCCTTACTGATCTCCTCACTGTTTTTGAGGGCTTTTGAAACTGTGGAAATAGAGACTTCCAGTTCCTTTGCAATATGTTTTAAGGTAATCTTTCGCTTTAACATTCGTATGGAATAAATGGGTAGATCAAGACCGGGAAATCAAAGTTAGGAAATTGGGGCGCATTAACATTTAATTGGGTACTATTTATAAATTTTGGCTTTTTAGTGGGAAAAAATAAAATCCCTATCTTTGAAGAAAAATTCCATATTCCTATTCTAAGGCCAATATTCTTAGGAAATCAAAAATTAAGCCTAGGACACAATGTCAAAGTAGAAATTTACGGAAAGTTATCAACACGAAAACGGTTTCGTTGATTTGCACAATAGGCTTAACCCTATAATGAAGACTATTTTACATATTTTTAACTCTTGAAATTAAATTAACTCAACTTAAATTAACTGTTTATGAAGATTACGCTACTAAAAAGCCTGTTTGTCCTTGGGGCATTTTTGTCTTTTTCCCTAGGCCAGGCGCAGGAAGTAACCGGAACCGTTTCGGACGCCAGTGGTCCGTTGCCGGGCGCCAGTGTCCTTGAAAAGGGCACGACCAACGGTACGCAGACCGACTTTGATGGTAATTATGCCATTAGTGTGGAAAGTGGTGCCACTTTAGTGATCAGCTACATTGGCTACAAAACTGTGGAAGTTCCCGTTAACGGAAGGTCTTCCATCAACGTTACCTTGGAAGAGGATGCGCAGGCCTTGGAAGAGGTGGTGATCATAGGATATGGTACCACCACTGTTAAGGATGCAACGGGATCTGTTACCGCTGTGACCGCAGAGGATTTCAACGGAGGTGTCATTGCCTCACCGGAACAATTGATACAAGGTAAGACCGCTGGTGTCAATATCCAACAAACCAGTGGGGAACCAGGTGCGGGTATTCAGATAAACATTCGTGGTTCCAACTCGGTAAGGGCCAATAACAGTCCGCTTTTCGTTGTAGATGGCGTACCCCTTTCAGGAGGCAGCACTGCACCAGGCGGAGATACAGGTTTTGGTGATACGGCTGAGAAAAACCCATTAAACTTCCTTAACCCACAGGATATTGAGAGTATGAGTATCCTTAAAGATGCCTCTGCTACCGCCATTTATGGGTCTAGGGGTGCTAACGGGGTCGTGATCATTACCACTAAAAGTGGTAAGACCGGTGGTAAAGGCGTATTTGAATTTGGTACGAACTTGAGCATCGCCAATCCGGCACAAGAGTTTGACCTATTGAATCGGTCTGAATATTTAAATGGTGTTGCCCAATTTGGGGGTAACGCAAGTGCCGTTGATTTTGGAGCGAATACAGACTGGCAAGATCAAATTTTCAGAACCGCGGTCTCCCAGAACCAAAACCTTTCCTATTCAAAAAATTATGGAAAAGGAAATATTAGGGCCACGTTCAGCTACGGCAAACAATTTGGTGTAGTGGAAAAGACAGATTTGGAGCGTATTACGGGTAGGTTGAATTTAAATCACCGCTTTTTGGATGATAAACTTATCGTGGGCATTCAAAGTTCCATCTCTAGGATCAATGATCAAACGGCGCCCTTGGCCGGTACTGCAGGAGCTAGTGGTGACCTTATAGGTGGTGCCTATGCAGCCAATCCCACTTGGCCCGCGAGTGCAGGGTTTGAGCCAGATGGCAACCAATTGAATCCTTTAAACCTACTGGCCAATACCCAGAACATCACAAATACAAACCGTTTCTTAATCAATGGTTCTGTAGAATACAAGGTTACCCCAGAGATTTCCGCTAAAATAAATGCGGGTTGGGATTATTCTGAAGGACAGAATACATCACTAACGACCCGAGATTTATTTAACGTGCCAGATGCCGAAGGTTTCGGATTCGGCTATTTTGGGGAAAACGTACGCGACAACAAAACTTTGGAGGCTACGGTCAACTTCAACAAAGCCTTTGAGAACTCCAATTTGGATGTTTTGGTAGGATATGCGTTCCAAGATTTCCAGACCAGCGGCTTTAACGCCAACGGAAAAGGGTTTTCTACCGGAGACCTTAACCGTATGGGGCAAGATCTAAGGAGTGTTGTTGGAAGTGCCCAAGGCGATATTGGCGGATCTTTTCAACAATTTTATTATGACAGCAGAACCGCCGGATATTTTGTGAACCGCTTACTTCCTACCGTAGTGGCAGGAGACCCTGTAGCGTCTACCATTAATAAGGCTGTTGAATCTGTGGTCTTTGATAACTTTGATAATACGGACGAACTGCAATCGTTTTTTGCTAGGGCCAATTATACCATCAACAATAAATACATCTTCACAGGGACCATACGAGCGGATGGCTCTTCCAGATTTGGTCCTGAGAACCAATATGGGTATTTCCCCTCCGGTGCCTTTGCTTGGAAAATGAACGAAGAGGATTTTGTAGGGGATAATGTATCCACCTTAAAACTACGCTTAAGTGCGGGTATTACCGGTAACCAAGATGGTCTAGGCTATGGCAACTTTGTTGCTAGGCAACGGTTTGCCGACCTTGGTAGAGGTACAATACAGAACGGTACCTTGCAAATCAACCCAAATGGCCTTGCCATTGTGGCCACGGATGTACCTGATTTGAAATGGGAAGAGTCCCTGAACTTCAACGTAGGTTTGGACTTTGGTTTCAACAACGATAGATTTAGTGGAAGTTTTGATGTCTATAGAACTGAAACCACCGATCTATTGCTACAGACACCACCCGCGGCACCTGCTGTGGATCCGTTCCAATTTGGTAATGTGGATGCCACGATCTTGAACCAAGGTGCGGAACTAGGTCTTTCTTACGACTTTATCCGTAACGATGACGTTAGCTTTTCCGCAGATTTCAACATAGCGTACAACTTTAACGAAATCCAGGATTTTGCGGGCATCATTGATGCAGGCCCTATTAACGGTCAAGGTCTTACGGGTGCCTTTGCACAGCGCTTTGAGGCTGGCGTATCCCTATTTTCATACTATATGCCCATTTTTGAAGGCTTTGACGGTAATGGAACCCCCATTTACACCGATGTGGATGGCAATGGCGTAGGCGATGCTTTTGGAGACAGAACCTTTGTTGATGAAGATGGTTTACCTGACATCACCTCTGGTTTAAGTTTAAATCTAAGGGTCAAGAATTTTGATGCTTCCGTATTTTTCTCCGGTCAGTTTGGCTTTTCCGTATACAACAATACGGCCAACGGTTACTTCACCGCCGGTTCTTTAGGCATCTCTAGAAATGTAACCCAAAATGTCCTTACCAGTGGTGAAGACCCAGGCGCTTCCGCAGATGTGTCCACGCGTTTCTTGGAAAGTGGTGATTTTGTCCGTTTGCAAAACTTGAATATTGGCTATAATGTGCCTTTGAGCGGTGAAGGGTTGTTGAACTCACTTCGTTTCTCAATCACTGGCCAAAACTTGTTCCTGATCACGGATTACAGTGGTCTAGATCCAGAAGTAACGACAAATACAGGAACCTTGAACGACGCCGGGCTACCCTCTAGAGGTATAGATTGGGCAGCGTATCCTAATCCTAGAACCTTTACTTTTGGTATTAATGCATCCTTTTAGTAAAAAAAAAATGAAAATCATGAAAAGAAGTAAATTAACAATGTACATGCTTACGGCCCTATCTGTGATAGGACTGTCCTCCTGTACCGATTTAGAAATTGAAGAAACCGATTCCATCATCAGTGATGGATTCCAAGGATTGGCAGACCCATCCTCCACCGTGGCGGAATTGTACAATCGTTTGAACGGACAATACGGAGATCAAGCCAATTTATATGCCTTAAGTGAAGTGACCACGGATGCCTCATTGGTGCCCACACGGGGCGCTGACTGGGGAGATAATGGCCTTTGGCGCGTATTGCATAGCCATAGCTGGGACGGCCAACACCAATTCATCATCACCGTATTCAACCAATATAATGGGAATCAACTTTTGGCCTCTCAAATTTTGGATCCAAGAAGTAACCCTTCTTCAGAGGATATTGGTGAAGCCAGCCTTATTCGTGCCTTTAGCATGTGGATCATTTTAGATCTTTATGGGCAGGTGCCCTTCAGGGATACGGCCTTACCCTCTTCAACGTTACCCGAAGTGTTGACAGGCCAAGCGGCGGTAGATTTCATCCTATCTGATCTGGACCAAGCCATATCCAACCTACCCAGTGTAGCCGCGGGTAATGTGGAGACTGTTTCGGGCAGCAAGGCGGCCGCCCGTTATTTGAAGGCAAAAGTGCTCTTGAACAAACATATTTACTTGGGTGGTTCCCCAGAATCCGGTGACATGGCGCAAGTAATCTCTCTAGTGGACGAAATAGCGGCTGAAGGCTATGGTCTGCAAGACGGTTATTTTGACTTGTTCAGGGAAGAATCTGATATTGAAACCATTTGGGCATTGGAATCCAGTACAGGTAACCGTATCTTCAATGGTCTGCACTACCGCTCTACCTTTCAAAGTGGAGGGGGATGGAACGGTTTCAGTACCCTTGCAGAATACTACGATCTTTTTGAAGGTGACGCAAA
>CAKZLG010000311.1 GCA_937125035.1 uncultured Maribacter sp.
GGAGAGCAAAGAACTCCCTGAGGCCACCTCTACCTTCCTCTCCCCATTTATGGTGAGGGTCACAGGACCGGACGGGGACAACTTTTCTTTTGTAAAGAGCAAAAGCGCCACCAATATCATTAACAATACTAAAAAGGCTACGACGGTGATCAATATTGTTCCGCCAGTATCTGCAGCTAATATCATGCTTATTTATTTACATCGTTATACGAGACCCCTTTTGTGGTCAACGCTTCTTCCTCTTTCTTTAATTCCTCCAGGCTTGCCTTCTCTTGATTTTCTAACTTCTGCACCGCAGCACTCTCTTGTGCGGCCTCAGCAGTTTCCTCTCCGCCAGTAAGCATTCCCCCAAAACTCTGGAAACCAATGCCCATTAAACCGGTGATGATGAACGTGATGCCCAGGCCCCTTAACGGAGCTGGTACATTGGAATATCTAATTTTTTCACGAATGGCCGCAATCGCCAAAATGGCCAGGAACCAACCGATACCAGAACTGATGCCGTAATTGACCGCCAGTCCAAAAGTCTCTATCTGGCGCGACTGCATAAAGAGTGATCCCCCCAAGATGGCACAGTTAACCGCAATCAAGGGCAAAAAGATACCCAGGGAGTTGTAAAGCGAGGGTGAAAATTTCTCCACAATGATCTCCACCAGTTGTACCATGGTGGCTATTGTGGCTATGAACAGAATAAAGGAGAGGAAGCTCAGGTTGTAATCGGCATATTCCGGCCCCAACCAGACCAAGGCCCCATCCTGTAGCAAATACTTGTCCAATAACCAGTTCAAGGGAACCGTTACCCCCAAAACAAAAATTACTGCGGCCCCGAGCCCTACGGCCGTGGTCACTTTCTTGGAAACGGCCAAATAGGAGCACATCCCCAAGAACACGGCAAACACCATGTTGTCTATAAAGATCGACCTAAAAAATAATTCAATATGCTCTAACATAATATGCTCTTATAAAGTTCTTAATTCTCCTCAACCAAAGCAGGATTCTTGGATCGCTGTACCCAAATAATGACCCCCACAACAATGAGCGCCGCCGGTGGAATGATCATAAAGCCATTGTTTTCGTAACCCGTGGCATAAAGGCCCGTCTTTTCTATGGGATCCCCGAGCACGGGAATACCGAACAGCGTACCTGATCCAAAAAGCTCCCTAAAGAAGCCTACGATGATCAAAATGACCCCGTACCCCAAGGCGTTGCCAATACCATCCAAAAAGGAGCGCCATAGTCCATTGCCCAAGGCAAAGGCCTCAAACCGACCCATGATAATACAGTTCGTAATGATCAGGCCCACAAACACGGATAAGGTCTTGCTCAACGGATAGGCAAATGCCTTCAGCACTTGGTCCACCACGATCACCAAGGTGGCCACCACGATCAATTGCACGATGATCCTGATTTTAGAGGGAATGATGTTTCGCATGGCGGAAATGACCACATTGCCCACGCCTAGAACGAAGATAACCGCAATGGCCATGACCAAAGAGGCTTTGAGCTCCGCCGTAATGGCAAGCGCGGAACAGATGCCCAATACCTGTATGGTAATGGGGTTGTTATCCGCCAGTGGGTCTAAAATGAGATTGGTATCTTTTTTTGATAGCAGTGCCATACTAGTTGGTTCTAATGGTTTGTAAATAATCTTTGTACAGGTCAACCGTCTCTTTGATCATGGCGGCCACTCCGTCTCCAGTAATGGTGGCACCTGCAAGGGCATCCACCGTGTTGTCATCCTTTCTATTGTTCACGGGGTCATTGTTTCCCTTGGCCACATTAATGCCTGCATAGCGGGTACCATCCATGATGCTCTCTCCCGTAAAATCATCCATAAAAAAGCGTTGGTTGATGTTGGCGCCCAAACCTGGAGTTTCCCCTTTATGGTCAAAATAGACCCCTTGCACCACCATATTATTGTCTAAGGCGATGAAGCCCCAAATGGCATCCCACAGGCCTTTACCGTACATAGGGATGATATAGAACTTCTTTCCTTCCCGCTCCCCAATGAACAAGGGCAGTTCTGGAGTTTCCCCTTTCTTGGCCAAGGCCAATTGCTTTTTCATATCAATGAGATAGGCTTCCTCGTTCTCCAGAATCTCATCTCCTTTAATGACCAATTGCTCCTTAATGTATTCAGAGAATTTCTGCCCCACCACATCTGTGGGCACAAAGTTGACGCTTCCCTTATCCACATTCTCATTAACGCCCATGGCGTACAGAATGTTCTGCTGTTTCTCAAAACGCATGTTCTCATCGATCCTACCACTGAGGGCGGTGGCCAAGAAAGCCAAGATGGAACCTACAACGACCACCATAACAGCGGCGAAAACCACCGTATAAATATTCTTATCCGTATTCACTGCCATAACTAAACCGTTTCTGCTTTTAATTCCGCCTCTTTACTATCCGAATCTTTTGGAAAGATCGTGGCATCCTTCAATCGCTTTAATCTCTTCTTGACATTGCCACGCAACACGTAATGATCTATCGTAGGGGCAAAAACGTTCATGAGCAATATGGCCAAGAATACCCCTTCTGGATAAGCGGGGTTGAAAACCCTGATCATCACAGAGATAAAACCAATAAAGAAACCGTAGAACCACTTGCCCCTATTGGTCTGGCTACCGGTTACCGGATCTGTGGCCATGTACACAATACCAAAGGCGAGTCCGCCAACAATAAGGTGCTTCCAAAATTCAAAGCTCATCAGACCATAAAACTTGCTGGTTTCAGTGATCCAGCCCATTTCCACCACTTGGTTGAAAATGAGTCCCATGACCAAAGAGCCGATCACGGCGCTGACCATGATGCGCCAGCTGGCTATTTTACTGTAAATCAAAAATATACCGCCCAAAAGGATGAGAAATGCCGAGGTCTCCCCTACTGAACCGGGGATGAAACCAAAGAACATGTCCGATACCGAATAGGACATCTCGCCGCCTTTGTTCTGTGCCAAATAGCCTAAGATGGTCTCCCCGGATATGGCATCCGGTCCGCCAGCGCGGTCTACCGCCTCATGCACCCAGACCTTGTCTCCACTCATCCAAGTAGGATAGGCAAAGAACAAAAAGGCCCTGATGGTCAAAGCGGGGTTGAGAATATTCATTCCCGTACCGCCAAAAACCTCTTTGCCTATGACCACACCAAAAACAACGGCCACGGCCAACATCCACAACGGTGTATCCACGGGAACGATCAATGGCACCAACATACCCGTAACGAGGTAGCCTTCTTCCACTTCATGGCCTTTGATCACCGCAAAGATGAATTCCACAATAAGGCCCACGCCGTAGGAAACCACCACCAAGGGCAATACTTCCGTGATGCCCACCCAGAAATTCTCCCAAGTGATAAAATGTTCCATTACCGAAAAATTGGATGGAAAACCATTGATGGCCGCATAATGCTGGTACCCTGCATTGAACATGGAGAACAACAGCACTGGAATTAGGGCCATGATCACGGTGTTCATGGTACGCTTCAAATCATCTGCTGCCTTTACGTGGGTACCGCCATGAGTGGTATCATTGGGGGTAAACAAAAAAGTATGGAAGGCATTGAAGGCCGGAGCCATCTTCTTGCCCTTATACTTCATTCGCAATTCGTGCATTTTACTTTTTACGCTCATCTCTTATCCTATTTCTTTTTGCAATAAATCCAATCCTTCACGTATGATCTGTTGGTGGGGTTGTTTGGAGATACATATAAATTCCGTTACGGAGAAATCCTCTGGAGCCACCTCATAGAGACCCAACTGCTCCATCTCATCCAAATCCTTTACCATACAGGCCTTTAACAGCTGCATGGGGTAAATGTCCAAAGGAAACACCTCCTCATATTGGCCTGTGACCACAAAGGCCCGGTGCTCTCCGTTGGTATTGGTGGTAAGGTCGTATTTTTTCTTGGGGTTCAACCAATGGAACGTAAGCGCCCTAGTGGTGGACACCTTATTGAAAACGGGCTTGTTCCAACCAAAGAACTCATAATCATCCCCTTCTGGAATAACGGAGACCGTATTGTTGTAAAAACCCAGGTAACCATCTGGCTTGCTCTGTTTTCCTGTGAGCACATCACCATTGATCACCCTGAAATTATCTTCGTTGACGCCACTTGCATATAGAAAAGTGGAGATTTCCGCCCCGATCTTGGTGGTAAAGTATTTGGGGGCCTTGACACTTGAACCGGCCAACGCCACCGTACGCTCGGCATTGAATTTCCCCGTAAGGATCAACTCGCCTATAATGACCACGTCTTGCGGGGAGACCGTCCACACATGTTCCCCTTTGTTGATCGGGTCTATTTTATTGATCTGGGTGCCTACCAAGCCCGCAGGATGGGGCCCGGATACCTTATGCATTTCAACTCCCTTGAGCTGTGCCATGGGCGATGCACCCTTTGCGCCTATGGAGACATGTACCTTTCCTGGTGTAAGTTTGGCCAAGGCATCCATACCGGCCTGTAGTTCCGCTTCTTTTCCCTGCAGCACATAGTCAAGCTCGGCCGCCAAAGGGGCCGTAGAGTAACCTGATACAAATATGGCCTTGGGCACTACATCCGGGTCTGCGACCACATCATAGGGACGCTGCTTGATGAAGGGCCAACACCCGCCCTTAAGCAAATAGGTGCGCACGGCATCCCTATCGGCACTTTCCAAATCCATGATAGGGTGCTCTAAGGTCTGCTGTGTCTTGTCCGCCAAAATTTTGAGGGTGAGGATGCGCCTTCTGGCCCCTCTCTCTATCTCAATGAGCTCACCACTCACTGGCGAGACAAAGAGCATATCCTCCCTATTTTTATTATAGAATAAAGGCTCACCTGCCTTGACCTCCGCCTTTTCCTTAAGCAGCATTTTTGGGGTTATGCCATGAAAATCCTCTAGGATAATGGCATAGACATTGCTCTGTACGGCGGGGGATGTGGTCCGTTCTGCAGCACCTACAAGGTTGATGTTCAGACCTTTTTTAATTCTAATGTCTTTGGACATGGTATGGTAAACCTTAGGTTAACGAATTTTGCTGCGAATTTACTACTAAAACAAAAGTTTTCATAATTATTGCCGTATAATTTCCTCCTTTTAACGAAGCAAATTTGTACGGCATCGTTTTTGTTTACCTTTACCAAAAAAATCAGTTGCCAATGCGCTTATTCCTTAAACAAATATGGATCCTATGTTTCGCCACTGGGGCTTTTGGCCAAGTTCAGGAGGAAGTGAACGCACCGGAAAACATCAAGTCCATTATTTTCAAAGGCCCCACGGAAGACCAGTTCCCCGTAGTGCAATTGGGAGAGACCATTTCTTTGGAGTTTGACGATGTGCTGGGCAATGAACAGGATTACTACTACAAGCTCATTCATTGTGATTATGATTGGACCCCCTCCGATCTCCTAAAATCGCAGTACCTTAAAGGGGTTGACAATCAACGTATCATCAATTACGCCAATAGTTATTCCACGCTGGAAACCTATTCCAATTATCAGTTGCGCCTGCCCAATGAGAATGTGGGCTTTAAGGTGACCGGCAATTATGTTCTGGAAATCTACAACAGCAATTACGAAATACAGTTTTCCAGAAGGTTTGTCATCTACAAGGACTTGGTGAAAGTGGGCGCCATGGTAAAACGATCGCGCGACTTTAACTTCCTCAATGAAAAGCAAGTAGTGCAGTTTACCATAAATGCGGGTAATTTTAGATTGGTGAACCCAAAAAAAGAGGTGAAAGTGGCCATTGTACAGAATTATTATTGGCCCACCGCCCTCTATGATATTCCCCCACAGTTCACCATTGGCAATGAATTGGTGTACAAATATGATCAAGAGACCTCCTTTTTTGGGGGCAACGAGTTTCTTTTGTTTGACACCAGTGACCTCAGGGCCCCCACCTCGCAAATATCGCGTATAGAGCTGGGCGAGCTCTACAACCATTATCTTTTTTCAGATAATTACAGGTTTGACACCCCATACACCTATTTTCCGGACATCAATGGTGATTTTGTGATTAGAACGCTACAGGGCAACGACACGTCCAGGGAAGCGGAATATACAGAGGTACATTTCAGCCTGCCCTACACGGAAACCTTGGCGCTGGACGATGTGTATATCTTTGGAAAGTACAACAATTACGCCCTGACCGAGGAGAACAGGATGACGTACAATGAGGAAAACGGCATGATGGAGGCCATGATAAAAATGAAACAGGGCTTCTATAACTATAAATATGTGACCCAGAGCGATGCGGGCGAAATAAGACTGAACGCTGTGAGCGGCAACTTCCATTTTACGGAAAACAATTACCTTATCTTGGTCTATTATCGTGATTTTGGCGATCTTTACGACAGCATCATTGGCATAGGTACGGTAAGCTCTGCCAATATCAGCAATTAAATCCTAGTCACCCATGGCCAATAAACCCAGCGTAAACTCTTCTGGCCGGTACCGATTGCAATACCGGGGCGTGGAGTGCCTTAATTGTGGTCATCCGCTGGATGTGAGTGATAAGTACTGCCCCAATTGCTCACAGGCCAACAGCACCAAAAAACTGACTTTAAGGGATTTTTTTGATGAGTTCTTTTCCAACGTCATCTCCTACGACTCCAAACTTCTTAAAACCCTAAAGGCCCTATTGCTAAGGCCCGGCGCCATAACCAAGGAGTACATTGGCGGAAAAAGGGTCACCTATACCAATCCATTTCGGTTTCTGTTGAGCCTGGCGATCATTTATTTCCTTTTAATGGGTTTCATGGGGAATTTTGACCAGATAGACCAAATGGCCGATAGGACCCCAGGCAACATCCTCAACTTCAATTCTGACATCATCAACGCAACAGTGTTTGAGGACCCTGAGCTGAAAGCTCAACTAGAGAATGAAGATGCCCTATCCCAGTTGGACTCCCTGAGCTTTATCAGGGAATTGGAGAAAAAGGCCAACCTAAGGGATTCTTTGATTCTCTTAGATCCCATAAAACATTTCAAGGCCTTGGAGCAAGCTTCTTTTCAGGAACGCTTTTTTGCCAAACAAGATCTATTTCGTATTTTGATTGAAAAAGACACCCTTTATAATTTTGGGCAATTGACCCAAAAGCATCCCATTGAAAACAATGTGGAGAACACTATGGCCTTTGGAGCGGCCAAAAGTGTCATCAAGGCAAAAAGACAGCCCGGTGGCTTCATCAATTCCCTTTTTTCCAAACTACCGTTCACCACTTTTTTCCTTTTGCCCCTCTTCACCATATTCATTTGGCTCTTGTACATCAGGAAAAATTATACATACACCGATCATTTGGTGTTTAGTTTCCACAATCAATCCCTGTTGTTTATCTTGCTCATTATTAGCTATTTGATAGATAGTGTTTTTGGCACGGCCAGTGCGGGTTTGTTTGTTTTATTGTTTACCATCTACCTCTACAAGGCCATGCGGAATTTTTACGGACAGGGAAGGTTTAAAACTATTGTTAAATACCTGCTATTGAATACAATTTTCGTTATTTTAGCTACTATTGGTGTAGCGGCATTGATAGCAGGAAGTCTTTTTACATATTAAAATTATGATTACACAGGTTACCAAAGGAATCAAGATCTCGGTGAATACCAATTTTGAAGGCACGTTCTTCAAAAACTATAAAATGCACTACGCCTTTGGGTATACCATTACCATTGAGAACCAGAGCAAGGATGCGGTACAATTGACATCCCGCCATTGGGAGATCTATGACTCCCTCAACGAATTGGAGATTTTGGACGGGGAAGGTGTCATTGGGAAAAAGCCCATCATTCAACCCGGGGAATCCCACACCTACAATTCCGGTTGTCTGCTTACCTCCCCCATCGGCGCCATGAAGGGCCATTACAACATGATCAACTTCACCTCATCCGATAAATTCAGGGTGTATATCCCCACCTTTAAGTTCAGCGCACCTTTCGCCTTAAACTAGTCGCTTTTTATCACCTGCTTTAGTACCTTTGTTATACTTTTGAAATTCAAATTATAACAGAACACACTATGGCCAAAGGTTTTTTTCAAGTACCCACCGCAATCAATGAACCCATTAAAAGTTATGCCCCCGGCACGCCAGAGCGGGACGCTGTACTAAAGCAATACAAAAGCTACTATGACAGTACCGTGGACGTGCCTTTGTACATTGGGGAAGACGAACTGCATACGGACCAGAAAAGGCCCATGTCCCCACCCCATGAGCATCAACACATTGTGGGCCATTACAGTACAGCGCAAAAAAACCATGTGGAGGATGCCGTGGCCAATTGCCTTGCCTCAAGAGAAGCATGGGCCAACTTAACCTGGGAGCAGCGGGCTGCTGTTTTCCTTAAGGCCGCGGACCTCATTGCGGGGCCGTACAGGTCAAAAATAAATGCCGCCACGATGATGGCACAATCCAAAAACATCCATCAGGCGGAGATCGATGCCGCCTGCGAGCTCATTGACTTCCTTCGTTTTAATGTGGAGTACATGAGCCAGATCTACGAAGAGCAACCCGATTCTGCCGAGGGTATCTGGAACCGTGTGGAATACAGGCCGCTGGAAGGTTTCGTCTATGCAATTACCCCGTTTAATTTTACTGCCATCGCCGGTAATCTGCCCGCCAGTGCCGCTATGATGGGCAATGTGGTGGTTTGGAAACCCAGTGATAGCCAAGTGTTCTCCGCAAAGGTGATTATGGATGTCTTTCAGGAAGCAGGATTGCCCCCAGGGGTGATCAACATGGTCATGGGCGATCCCGTTATGATCACCAACACGCTATTGGCCAGTCCGGATTTTGCCGGCCTCCATTTTACGGGCTCCACACATGTTTTTAAAGAACTTTGGAAGCAAATGGGCAACAACATCCATACCTATAAGACTTACCCCAGAATTGTGGGCGAAACCGGGGGGAAGGATTTCATCTTGGCGCATCCCACAGCTAAACCTCAGCAAGTGGCCACGGCCATTACCAGGGGGGCTTTTGAATTCCAGGGTCAAAAATGCAGTGCGGCCTCTAGGGTCTATCTGCCCAAGTCCACCGCTTCGGACATCTTAAATCTTGTGAAAAAGGATATTGAAAGTTTCAATAAACCCGGCTCACCAGAGGATATGAACAACTTTATCACAGCCGTGATCCACGAGGGCTCTTTTGATAAATTGGCCCGTTATATTGATCAGGCCAAAGAAGATGACAATGCTGAAATCTTTGCTGGAGGGGGCTATGACAAGTCCGTTGGGTACTTTGTGGAACCTACGGTCATTGTAACACAAGACCCCAAGTACACCACCATGTGCACAGAGCTCTTTGGACCCGTGGTCACCGTATATATCTATGAAGACCAGGAATGGGAAGACACCCTAACCTTGGTGGATACCACCTCTGAATATGCCTTAACGGGAGCCGTGCTGGCCAAAGACAGATACGCCATAGACCAAGCCACCAAGGCCCTACAGAATGCGGCTGGCAATTTTTACATCAATGACAAACCCACCGGGGCCGTTGTGGGGCAACAACCCTTTGGCGGCGCACGGGCCTCTGGCACCAATGACAAGGCCGGATCTGCACAAAACCTGCTCCGATGGGTCTCTCCAAGATTGATCAAGGAAACCTTTGTGACCCCAGAGGATTACAGGTATCCGTTCTTAGGATAAAGCACCGTTAGCACAAAGATGGCCTCTTGAAGCACCGCCATGTATATTTTAGTTAATTTTAAAGGCCGGTTGGGAAAATCCCTATCGGCCTTTAACCTGTAAATAGACACGCACATGAAGAGAATACTAGTAGTTTGCACGTTGGCCCTGGCCTCCATGACCTCCGCACAAGACAACTTGGCCCAAACCACGATTCAAGGGGTCTTGGCCGGAAACCAAGCCCAAGTGGTACAGCTGGCGGAAGCCTTTTCCGAAGACCAGTATGTTTGGCGGCCCGCCGAAGGGGTGAGCTCCGTGGGGGAAGCCTTATTGCACGTGGCCACCGCCAATTATTACCTCACCTCAAAGATGGGTTTTGCCCCACCGGAGGATGTGGACGTGATGGGTTTGGGCAAAATAGAGGGCAAGCAGAACATTATCAACGCCCTAAAGAAATCAAACGCTTTTGTCCTTGATAAAATTACCATGGTAGAGACCAATGAATTGGCTGATGAAGTTGATTTTGGCTTTGCTAAAATGAACAAAATGGGCGGACTCTTGGCGCTGATGGAGCACAATGGGGAGCATAAGGGACAGTTGATCGCCTATGCACGGTCTAACGGGGTTGTCCCGCCTTGGAGCGAATAGGGGTGAAACCAGTCTATTGGAAAGCCTTTGACCTATTTTTGGTCAAAGGCTTTTTTTTACGCAACCCAAGGTTAAAAGCGCCATTCTAAGAAAAAGGCGCCATGAAAAAAATTCTCTTGGGTATTGTGTCCGCTGCCATTTTGGGCCATGGATGCAAGAAGGACGAATTGGATGTGCCCGTAATTGACGCGTGCGGTGTGGACAATCCCTTGGAAAATCCAGAATGGTTAGCATCCGAAGTCCAAAGACGACAAAACGACACTTCACCCTATGCCGTGTTTGGCTACATAGAACAGGCCGTGTATGCTGGTGAAACCCTTTTTATTCTCTTTGATTGCAATCCGGCCGCGAACAGTGCAATGCCCATTTTAGATTGTTCCGGCGCTTCAATCGGTTTTTTGGGGGACGAAAACTATACATTGGCCAACCTAACCGCAAGAACGGTCATTTTTAGACCTTCCGATTCCGCCTGCAACTTCGACTGATTCTAAGATAAAAGGAGTTATAATGTATGCCTAGTTCCAAAGAAGTTGAGAGGTGACACATCTCTTCAATGTAAATTTAACGTTAATTAATTGTAAACATTAAGTAATTTTCGGAACTTTACCTTCCATGAGAGGTTTTTTAACAACATATCAGCACTACAGATTGCATGTCACATGCCTATGCATCCATTATTGGGCCTGCCTTAAATGTTATGCCAGAAAATACCGAAAATCCTATTATGCCATGCTGAGCCTTTAGGCTATCCCTTGTATTTCAACGGCAGGTAGACCACCTTTTTCGTTTCAAAGAAAACCTCATGGAAATAGTTGGACAGAGGGAAAATCTGAACGGTGGCATAGTCTTTCAGTTCTTCCTCCAGATTCCCTCCCTTAAGGTAGAGAATGCCGTTCCTTCGTTCATGGACCGAATCTTTTTTGATCTTGCCCTTTACCCAGCGCACAAAGGTGGGCATGGCCGCAACGGCCCTGCTCACAATAAAATCAAACTGGCCAGAAATGTCCTCCACACGGCCGTTTATGGTCCGCACATTCTCCAATCCAAGACCGGCTACCACCTCGTCCACCACCTTGATCTTCTTACCTATGGAGTCCACCAGTACAAAGTGGACCTCAGGGAAAAGAATGGCCAAGGGTATTCCGGGAAATCCTCCCCCGGTGCCCACATCCAGTACGTGGCTTCCCGGTAGAAAATCCTGTATCTTGGCAATGCCCAAGGAATGCAGTACGTGCCTTAGGTACAGTTCTTCTATATCCTTTCTGGACACCACGTTGATCTTTATGTTCCAATCCTTATACAAGGTTTCCAGTTTTCTGAACTGTTCTTGCTGATTTTCCGTTAAATTGGGAAAATATTCAAATAAGGTTTCAACTGTCATGCCTATCTTTGTAAAAATATTAATTTAGTAGCTTCACTTTGGCAAAGGTTTCACTTTTAAGCACGTCATCAAACTAAAGTGGAACATATTGCATGTATTAAATACCTTTTTATTTATGGACCAAAAGACCATTCGTTTTTCCCGTAAGGATTCCGCACAATTTTTCAAGACCTTGAATCACCGCGTAAACGATTATTTCAAACAAAACAATATTAAGAAAACAGGCAACTGGCAATTGCACCTAAAGACAATCGTCATGTTCGCCCTGTTTCTTACGCCCTATTTCCTAATTCTCACCTTGGGCCTTCCCAATTGGGCCAATCTATTGCTCACCATTGTCATGGGCGTGGGGATGGCCGGTGTGGGCATGAACGTCATGCACGATGGCAACCATGGGGCGTATTCCAATAAGAAGTGGGTGAACAAGCTTATGGGGAGCAGCATCTATATCTTGGCCGGTAATGTCTACAATTGGCAGGTACAGCACAACGTACTGCACCACACCTACACCAACATCCATGAACATGATGAGGATATGGAAGCAGGACGCATCCTTAGGTTTTCCAAGCATGCCGAGTGGCGCAAGCACCACAAGTTTCAGCACTATTATTCCGTTTTCCTCTATGGTCTGTTGACCTTCAATTGGGCCATTACCACAGATTTTCAACAGATGTACCGCTACATGAAGCGCAAATTGTCATACGGAAAATTGCCCAGCGCCACGGTGAACTGGAGTACTTTGGTCGTCACCAAGTTGTTATACATCACCATCTGGATCGTATTGCCCATGCTTATGCTGGACATTGCCTGGTGGAAGATCCTTTTGGGCTTTTTCATTATGCATTACGTGGCCGGGGTGATCCTGAGCGTTGTGTTTCAATTGGCCCACATTGTGGACCATGCGGATACCCCTTTGCCAGATGAACAAGGTTCCATGAAAAACACGTGGGCCATTCACCAACTCTTCACCACCGTTAACTTTGGCACCAATAATAAGATCGTGAATTGGTTTACCGGGGGTCTCAACCACCAAGTGGAACACCATATTTTTCCAAACATCAGCCATGTGCATTACACAAAAATCTCCAAAATTGTGAAACAGACGGCCAAGGAGTTCAATTTGCCCTATAACGAATATGAAACTACACGAAAAGCCATAATTTCGCACTTCAAACATCTAAAGGAATTGGGCAAACAGCCCACTTTACAGTATTAGTTTTAGCACTATGAGCAACCAACTTTCGGACAGGATCAATAGTTTGGTACCTTCCGCAACACTTGAAATGGCCGCCAAAGCAAGGGAGTTGAGGGCAGCGGGCAAGGACATCATTGGTCTTAGCTTGGGCGAGCCCGATTTCAACACTCCGGATTATGTAAAAGATGCCGCCATACAGGCCGTACAGGACAACTACAACGCCTATACCCCAGTTGATGGGTATGTGGAACTGAAAGATGCTGTCATCACAAAATTCAAAAGGGACAACGGCCTTACCTATGACCGCACTCAAATTGTGGTCTCCACCGGCGCCAAGCAGTCGCTCTACAATGTGGCACAGGCTTGCCTCAATGCCGGGGATGAGGTCATTCTGCCGTGCCCATACTGGGTGAGTTACAGTGATATCGTAAAATTGGCGGATGGTGTTCCCGTGGAGGTTCCAACGACCTTGGAGCGCGACTTTAAAATGACCCCTGAGCAGTTGGAAGCCGCCATTACCCCCAAGACAAAAATGCTCTGGTACAGCTCACCTTGCAATCCCAGTGGCTCCATTTACAGCAAGGCGGAATTAAGGGCTTTGGCGGATGTACTGTTAAAGCACCCACAGATCGTGGTGGTCAGTGATGAAATTTACGAACACATCAATTACGGGGTCACCGCCCATGCCTCCATGGCTGCTTTTCCTGATATGTACGACCGTACGGTAACCGTGAACGGCGTGGCCAAGGCGTTTGCCATGACCGGATGGCGAATAGGCTATATAGGCGCGCCGGCCTACATTGCCAGAGCGTGCAATAAACTGCAGGGACAGGTGACCAGCGGGGCCAATTGCATAGCCCAGAGAGCGGTCATCACCGCCCTGACGGAATCTCCTGACCGCATTCAATATATGGTGGATGAATTCAAGGAACGGCGGACTCTGATCTTATCGCTCCTCAGGGAAATTCCAGGCTTTGAATGCAATGAACCGGAAGGTGCATTTTATGTTTATCCTGACGTTACTGCGTATTTTGGAAAGACCTTAAAGGGCACGGAGATACACAACGCATCAGACTTTGCCATGTACCTTTTGGAACATGCCAATGTGGCCACGGTAACGGGTGATGCATTCGGAAACGGAAATTGCATCCGTATTTCCTATGCTGCTTCGGTCAATGAAATAAAGGAGGCCATGGAACGCATCAAGAAAGCATTGGGATAAAAAGTCCCTAGTAGTATATGAAAGACCCCAGACGCTGTTTGAGGGTCTTTTTTTTTCCATGCCACGAAGGTTCCTCGTTCCTGTACGGAGGGTTCATACCGTTAGGTGGCACTTTTCCACCATTGGGTCAGCAAATTTGACAATTGACGAAAAACATCCACCCACCACCCCCTGCCCTTGCTTATATTTACCAAAAGAAAGGGAACACGCGTAACTCCCATCCTCATAAAAAATCTATTGTCTAAAAAAATTGCAAGATCATTATGATGTTTAAAGTGATACGCCTTTTGTTTTGTATAGCGGTAAGTGGCCCCTGCGGGGCACAGGCGGTTGGAACAGTAACGGATACCACAGGAGAGCCCATCCCTTTTGTGAACATATACATAGAGGGAACGCTCAAGGGCACCACCACCAATGATGGCGGCACTTACGTATTGCCACTAACAGGTGGCAAGGACCAGGTCATTGTTTTTAAAGCGCTCGGCTATAAGACGGAAAAAAAGACCCTTATGCCGCAGCAAACTTCGGTAGAGCTGCATGTAGTGCTCCAAGAGGAAAGCGTGCAATTGATCGGGGTGGAGCTCACTGCCAATGACAATCCGGCCCTTGATATCATCCGTAAGGCCATTGCAAAAAGGAAAAGCAATAAAGAACGGCTATCCCAGTACACCGCCCGGTTTTACTCCAAGGGCCTTATCCGCATCCAAGGGGCGCCGGAACGGATTCTAGGTCAGGATCTGGGCGATTTTGGGGGCGGCCTGGACAGTACCCGTACGGGCATCGTCTATCTTTCCGAAACATTTTCAGACATTGCAAGAAACGGCAAGGAGTTCAAGGAGACCATTGTGGCTTCTAAAGTAGCTGGGGACGATAGTGGTTTTAGTTTCAATGCCGCCTCTGATGTGGAATTTTCCCTCTATGACAACACCTTTGGCCTAGGGGGAGCTGCCCAACTGGTCTCACCACTGGCGGACAACGCGTTTTCCTATTACGACTATCGGCTCACAGGCACATTCTACGAGGATGGCAAAACCCTCATCAACCAAATAGAACTCCGCCCGAAACGCCCTCAAGACAAGACATTTTCAGGTACGGTCTATATTGTGGAAGATGATTGGTCCGTCTATGCCGTAGACCTGAAAACCACGGGACAACAGGCCCAAATTGTGCCCGTGGACACTTTTTTCCTAAAACAGCGCTTCAATTATTCCCAAGAGCACAAGGTTTGGCTCAAGGTTCTGCAAAGTCTGGATTTCCAATATTCCATTTTGGGCTTTAAAGGTGATGGCCGTTTTACGGCGGCCTATACCGATTATGATGTGGAACCCGCCTTCACCAAGACTGACTTCAGCAACAACATCCTCGATTTTGAGAAAGATGCGAACAAAAAGGATACCGCCTATTGGGAAAACCTGCGCCCAGTTCCCCTGACCCCAGAGGAAACCACGGACTATGAGCGGAAAGACAGCATTCAGGTCATACGAAAATCACAACCCTATTTAGATTCCTTGGACCGCAAGGGGAACCGTTTTAAATGGTCTAACCTCCTTTTTAAGTACACCTATAGCAATACCTTCAAAGATACCTACTATGTGGTAGGCTCACCTTTGCAAAGTATGCTGTTCAACACAGTTCAGGGCTGGCACGGTTCCCTATCTCTGGATTATATTAAGTTGAATGAGGAAAAAGGAACCCGCTTAGGACTGGGCGGAAGGTTAAATTACGGCCTATCCGATAAACGTTTGCGGCCCACTTTGACCATGGGCTACCGTTTCAACCAATTTTCAAGGCCCTACTTGAGGTTGAGGGCAGGGAACGAGGTGGTGCAATTCAATGAAGAAGAGCCCATTACCCCATTGGGCAACACCATTACCACCCTCTTTTTTGAGAATAATTTTGCTAAATTCTATGATCGCACCTTTGCGGAGCTATTCCACAGCATTGAGATCACCAATGGTATTCGAGGCAGGGTTGCCCTAGCCTATGAAGACCGAAAGCCCCTGTTCAACACCACCACATCCACTTTTTTCAATGACAATGTCACCGCGTTTACGTCCAACAATCCGTTGGACCCCACCAATACGAACAATGCCGCCATTGTAGATCACACCCTGGCGAAATTGGACGTGGGCATGCGCATCCGTTTTGGTCAAAAGTACCTGAGCTACCCTGATGAAAAAATCAACCTTCCGGATGAGCGCTACCCCGTACTCTACTTAGGTTATGAAAATGGTTTCCTGTCCAATAATGGGAACAACCATTTCCATCAGTTCAGAATCCGTTTGGCCCAGCGCTTCGCTTTGGCGGACAAGGGTCGGTTTGCCTATAATCTCCGTGCTGGAAGTTTTCTGAATGCTGAGGCCATTTCCTTTGTGGATTACCAACATTTCAACGGTAATGAGTCGCACATCACCCTCCGTGAGTATACGGACACGTTTTTTCTCCTGCCCTATTATACGTTAAGCACCAATGAACGGTATGCCGAAGGTCATGTGGAACATAATTTCAATGGATGGGCCCTGAACAAGATGCCCCTCCTGCGCCATTTGAATGCCCACTTGATTCTTTCCGGTAAATTCTTGGCCACTGCCGGCAATGCCCCCTATTCAGAATTTGGTATTGCCTTGGGCAATCTGGGTCCCAAAAAATTCCGTTTTCTGCGCGTAGGGTATGCCCAAAGCCATTTCAACGGAGTCGTGGAAAGAGGGCTCAACATAGGCCTCACCTTTCCATAGGGCTACGGGCAGCCTTGTCTTTGGAGAAACGCCTTTTGGGCTAAAACACGAGCACCTTCCCACATAAAAAACAGGTGTTGGTGAACCCTTTTCAAAAATTGGACTGCTCAGGTACGTTTCCAGAAATAAGGGGTCAACAAAATCAATACGGTGAAGAGCTCCAGTCTACCGGCCAACATCAAGAAGCCGCACCACCACTTGGCCAGATCGGGCAGACTGTTGAAATTGCTCACCGGGTTAAGGCTGCCCAAAGCGGGGCCCACATTGCCAAGGGATGAGGCCGCACCCCCTATGGCCGATTCAAAATCGAGCCCCAAAAAACCCAACACCAAGGCGCCTATGATGAACAAAAGCATATAGAGCACAAAAAAGGCAATGATGTTATAGACAATGTGCTCACTAACGGTCTTATTGTTATAGCGCACAGGAATGATGGCATTAGCATGGAGGGTCCGTTTAAACTCCAGCAAACCGTTCTTTATGATCAAAATATGTCGCATGACCTTGATACCACCGGCCGTTGAGCCTGCAGAACCCCCTAAAAAAAACAGCCCGAAAAAGAAGATGGTCAAAAAGGGAGTCCACGCGGTAAAATCGGCACTTACGAAACCCGTAGTGGTAATCACCGCAATTACTTGGAACAGGGCATGTCTAAAAGCACTTTCCGCCTTGCCTAAAACCATCGGATACCCTGGCGTCTCCGGGGTAAGATGGGCCTGAAAATAAATGACCAGAGCGGCCAAAATCGTGGCGGCCACCACAAAGATGGTATAATACTTAAATTCCTCATCCTTCAACACGCGCTGTACCCTGCCCTTAAAGGCAAAA
This sequence comes from uncultured Maribacter sp., assembly GCA_937125035.1. GTDB lineage: Bacteria > Bacteroidota > Bacteroidia > Flavobacteriales > Flavobacteriaceae > Maribacter. The sequence goes on from CAKZLG010000311.1 coordinate 17,617, forward strand.
TAGCTCATTACAAAGTTAGTGCCCGCCAGAAACATGAAAAGAATAACGATATACTGGATCAAGGGTTGATCGTTCCAATGGGCCAAACTGGCATTCTTCGTGGAAAATCCGCCGGTGGACAAGGTGGCCAAGGCGTGGTTGATCGCATCAAAAAAGGACATGCCCGCCAATTTCAAGAGCAGGGTCTCCGCAGCGGTATAGCCCACGTAGATCAGCCAAAGGCGTTTGGCCGTATCCGTGATCCTGGGGTGCAGTTTATCCGCGCTGGGACCTGGAGCCTCTGCGGCAAAAAGCTGCATGCCCCCAATGCCCAACAAGGGCAAGATGGCAATGGCCAGCACAATGATGCCCATACCGCCGATCCAATGGGTAAGACTGCGCCAAAAAAGAATCCCTTCCGGCATGGACTCAATATCGTCCATGATGGAAGCTCCGGTAGTGGTGTAACCGGAAACCGTCTCAAAAAAGGCATTGGTTATTTGTGGTATGGCCCCTGAGAACACGTAGGGCAACATTCCTGAGATGGACATGATGATCCAACCGAACGTAACGATGATATAGCCTTCCTTCTTTTTTACTTCCTTACGATGGCCCCGGGTGAAATACATGGCAATAACGCCCCCAAAAAGGGTGGCAATGGCCGCCATAGTGATGCTCAAGGTGGCCCCATCTTTATAAATACCACTGACAAGGGCCGCCAACAGCATAAAGCCACCATTACAAAGTAATAGCAGCCCCATTAAGTGAATGATGATTCTGAAATTTAAATGCATGTTACAGGAACATCCGTTCTATTTTTTTTATTTCGGAAGGAAGACAGCACACCACAACCCGGTCCCCTGCCTTGATCTTGAATCCCCCAAGGGCAATGATGCCCTCGCCATCCCTGACGACGCCGCCTATGGTGGCATTTTTGGGGAAATTAAGCTCTCTGATGGTCGCACCCGTAACCCTCGAATCCGCTTTTACCAAAAACTCCAGGATTTCAGCATTGAGATTGTTCAGGCGCATAAGGGCAACGACCTCCCCCCTGCGAATGTGTCTAAAAATATTGTTGGCGGCAAGAAGTTTTTTATTGATCAGCGTATCTATCCCTATGGAATGGGAAAGCTGAAAATAATCCATGTTCTCCACCAAGGCAATGGTCTTTTTGATGAATTTTGATTTGGCCACCAAACAGGACATGATATTGGTTTCCGAGTTCCCCGTAACCGCAATAAAGGCATCCATGGACTCTAAACTCTCCTCCTCCAATAGCTCAACATTACTGCCATCACCATTAATGATTAGGGCATTGGGCAGCTGGTCTGCCAGGTCAAAGGCCTTTTCCTTATCCTTTTCTATCAGCTTTACGTTGAATTTATTGGCGCAGAGATCCCGTGCGGTCTTATACCCTACCTTGCTCCCCCCCAAGATCATGACGTTCTTGATCTCCGCTTTCTTCTTGCCCGCCAATTTGTACAGTTCATCCACGCCTTCTTTCACGGTAATGAAATAGACCTGGTCCCCTTCCTTAAAAACGGTATCCCCCCTTGGTATCACCGTATATTGGGTGCCAGACCGCTTCAAGGCAATGGGCATGAAGTGCAGTTCAGGAAATATCTTAGCGGCCTCTTTCACCATTTTGCCCACAAAGGGGGCCGAACCCGGCAAAGAGACCCCTACCATGATCAATTTGCCCTCTTCAAATTCAAAAGTATCATTAAAGGCCGACTTGTTCAATAGCAACTGAATTTCCGCGGCGGCAAGCTCTTCTGGGGAAATAAGCTCATCAATGCCAAGCTCAGAAAAACGGAGCACCTCTCTATTGTCCACAAACTCTGTATTGGATATACGGGCAATGGTACGTTGGGATCCCAATTGCTTGGCCAACATACACAAGGTGATGTTCGTTGTTTCCGAAGAGGTTACCCCGATCACAAGGTCTGACTGGCCCACCTGCGCGTCTTTCAGGAGGGCTATGGAAGTGGCATCACCCCTTAAGACCCGTATATCCAAATGACTGTCCGCATAGGACAAACTTTCTTTGTTGGTGTCAATTAGGGTAATATCCTGTGATTCGTAGGAAAGCAGTTTGGCCAAGTGAAACCCCACCTCACCGGCACCTGCAATTATGATCTTCATGTATCCCTTTAGATTTCCGCTTTCACTGGGAGCCATACCCTATTACAAGTTGTGCACAGGCCCAGTACGGTATACTTTTATGGCGGCAAAATTACATAATTTATGGGGTTTCCCCTTATTATATCGCGTTAAAACCAATCCCGCTACCGTATTGGCCTACAATACGCGCGCATAGCATCATGAAATTGTATCTTTGCCCAAAAATTGCGCCCATGTCCGAAAAAATAAAGCCCTATAAAGACTCCAAACTAGGTAAGAAGGAACAGGTTACCCAAATGTTCGATGCCATTTCAAAAAATTATGACGGCCTTAATAGGGTCATTTCCTTTGGTATTGATGTGAAATGGAGGAAGAAGGTAGTAGCACTGTTGCAAAAGCACCGGCCCCAGCATATTTTGGACATTGCCACGGGCACGGGAGACCTGGCCATAGCCTTGACCAGGACAGGGGCCAAAAAAATCGTGGGTCTGGATATCTCCCCTGGCATGTTGGCCGTGGGCAAGGAAAAAGTGAGCAAACAGGGCATGGAAGGCACTATTGAAATGGTGGTGGGCGATAGTGAGCACCTCTCCTTTCCAGACGACACTTTTGATGCTGTTACCGTATCCTTTGGGGTGCGGAATTTTGAGCATTTGGAAGTGGGACTGAGCGAGATACTTAGGGTCCTTAAACCCCAAGGTCACTTGGTGGTTTTGGAAACTTCCGTACCTACCCGGTTTCCCTTTAAACAGGGCTATGCCTTGTATACCAGACACCTATTGCCCACTATTGGCAAACTATTCTCAAAGGATAGGTCCGCCTACGGGTACTTGAGTGAATCTGCCGCTGTTTTTCCGCATGGGGAGGCCTTCAACAATATTTTGCGTGAAATTGGGTTTATAGAGGTAACGAATAAGCCCCAGACATTTGGGGTGGCATCCATCTATGTGGCCAAGAAAGGGCAACCGCCCAAATAAGCCCATGACATGCCATAACATGCAATTATTAGGTACATGAAAAAATGGTTTTTGTGCTTTGTGGGATGGTGTTGCCTTACCCCCATGGTCTATGCCCAATTCAACGAAAACCCTATCCTAAACAAGGAAAATCAGGATAAGCGGTTTTTGAATTATGGTTATTTCCTAGGGCTGAACCAGTATGATTTCAAGTTTGATTATAATGAGGACAACGGGCCGCAGGACACGGATATCCTTGTGAGCAAAAGCTTTGGTTTCAACGTGGGCCTGATCGGAGAGATGCGCATCAACGAGTTTTTGGACCTGCGCTTTGAACCCGGCCTGCACTACACCCAGAGAACACTGGGGTTTCCGGGTTTTGAAGGGGATGAAAACCCCCTGCGCAATGGGGTACGGGAGGTAAAATCCACCTACATCAACTTTCCCTTATTGCTCAAGGTCAGTGCCAAACGTTTTGGAAATTGGAAACCCTTTTTGATCGGCGGGGGATCGGCAAGCCTTAATTTGGGGAGCAATGAGACCAGTTTGGACGATAATGCCTCGGGCACCTTTCGCATGACCAAATGGGTCTATAATTACGAATTGGGCTTTGGGATTGATTTTTACTTGGAATATTTTAAGTTCACCCCTTCCATTAGGGGCGTTTTTGCCCTAACGGACGAATTGGTGCGCGATGATGACCCCAACAGTCCGTGGACTGGAAATATTGAGGGCATGCGTTCCCGGGGCCTGTTCATCAACTTTACGTTTGAATAGTTAGCTACCCGTTTCTCCGTATCTCACTCAGTAAAATAGCGGCGGCCGTGGCCACGTTCAAGCTTTCCGTACTTTGGTGCCCGTATTGGGGTATGGCCAACCGCTTATGGCAAAGCAGGTCCATGGCGGCAGAAATGCCCTTGCCTTCGTTGCCCAATACCAACACGCCCCGTTGTGGCAATTTTTGACCATAGATCGTATCACCGTCCATGAAAGCACCGAATATGGGTGTGTCCTCCTTTGGCAGCAGCTCCTCCAACGCTCCGTAATGTAAGTGAACACGGGCTATGGACCCCATGGTGGCCTGCAATACCTTGGGGTTGTAGCAATCTACCGAACCTATGGAACACAGTAGATCGGCAATGCCGAACCAATCACAAAGGCGGATGATGGTCCCCAAGTTTCCCGGGTCTTGGACATCGTCCAAGGCAACGGTCCATCCTTTGAAATCTATGGGCCGGGGCTTTGGTATATGGAACACCCCAATGACGCCGTTGGGGTTTTTCAAGGCGCTCATCTGCCTGAGTTCCCTGTCCGAAACCACTACGCTGGCATCACCCAAAGAAGGGTGAAATTGGTCCTGAACCACAAAGATCTTATGTACTTTGAGAGACGAACCATATATCTCCAAAACAGCCTTTTTGCCCTCCACTAAAAAAAGACCATGTTCATTGCGGTACTTTTTTTGATGCAAGCTTTTTATAAGTTTCAATTCACTTTTGACAACCATGCAAAAAATGTATTTTTGATTTCTATGAGGACGGCACCATGCTCTAAGAACAACATTGCTAAAATAAGCTTATTCTCCCTTCTTGCAATGGTGGTCCTTTCATGCAATACCCTTAAAAAAGTCCCTGAAGAGGAACTCCTATTGGCCAAAAACGCCATTTATGTGGATTCCGTAAAGACCAAGGATGAAGATGCGCGTAGTTTGATCTACCAAAAACCCAATGCTTCCCTATTGGGCTACCCCCTGCGCCTCAACCTGTACAATCTGGCCAAGGAAAATCCAGATTCCCTCTACCATGTATGGCTGAACAAAAAAGAGAACCGGAAAAAAAGGCTTACCAAGCTATTGTCCGCCAAGCAGGTAGACCGTTTGGGAGAGTCCTTTTTTGTAGCAGGGCTGAGCAATTGGCTAAAGGAAATAGGCGAGGCACCCGTTATTTTAGACACCTCACGCACGCGCCGTAGTTTGGAAAGACTGAGCGCCTTTTATGATACCAAGGGGTATTTCAACAATACCACCTCGTACATCATTGATACCATAGCCCGCAAACAAAGGGCCGAAGTTCAGTACAACATTGCCCTCGGAAAACCATTTTACATAGACTCCCTGCGCAATGATATTGCCTCGAAAGCCATAGACTCCATTTATTTCCTGCATGCAGGCAATAGTAAGGTGAAGGTAGGCCAGCAATTTGATCTGGCCAACTTCAATGAAGAGCGGGAACGGTTGACCAGCCTCTTTAGGAACAATGGTATAAGAAATTTCCAAGAAAGCTCCATTACCTATGACATTGTACGGGATACGGCCCGTAGTGCAGATGATCAACTCATGAACATCACCCTTAACATTGGTGATCTGAAAAAAAGGGGAGAGAACCAGGTGACCACGGCAGAATATAAAGTGGAACGCATCAATACCATTGATGTGTACACGGACTACCTATCCTCCAATGGGGCCAACAGTACCCGTGAGGTGCGCTATGGTGATTATGTCTTTCATTATACGGATAATTTTAACATTAAGCCAAAAACCCTGGCAAATGCCATCTATTTCAAAAAGGACAGTATCTACAGGGATCTTGATAAGATAAGGACCGCTAGGCAGCTCAATAGCCTTAACATTTTTAAATACCCCAACATCATTTTTGAAGAGGACAGCACCGGCACCTTGGTGGATACCAAAATCTATCTGGCTCCAAAGACCAAATATTCCCTGGGCACCAATTTTGAGATCAGCCGATCCAATATTAGACGCTTGGGGGTGGGCATAGGGGCGTCCCTTTTGATCCGAAACATCTTTAAAGGAGCCGAAAACCTGAGTATCTCAGGGAACAGTACATTTGGCCTTCTTAGTAATTCCGTCATCTTCCAAGAAAATTTTTTCTCGGAGCTAGGGGGTGATATCACCTTGGATTTCCCCCGGATATGGTTTCCCTTTGTCAACACCACCAAGATCATCCCCAATTATATGCTGCCCAACACCAGGATCGTGGCAGGTACCAGTTTCCAAAAGAACATTGGCTTGGACAAACAGACCTTCAATACGGTCTATGGGTATAACTGGACCAATAATGATTTTACAAGGAACGTTCTGGAGCTCATTAATGTGCAGTTCGTACGCAATGTGAACAGCAATAGGTTTTACAACGTGTACCGCAACACCTACCAACAATTGAACGCTATTGCCACGGATCCCAATAGTGTGGATCTGGTGGAGCCCACCTATTTCAATGATGCGGACAACCTCACCACGCCCAGCGAGGTTCCGGACGGGGTTATTGCCGGTACCGCCGGTTTTATAGGCGATGTACTGAACGGGATCATTCCTGTGTCTGCAGATGGGATCACCCAAGAACAGTTCAACGATGTAAAGAGCATTGATGAACGGGAACAGCGCTTAACGGAGAACAACCTCATTTTTGCATCGAACTACACCTTCACCAAAAACAATAGGAACGGGGTGGCAGACAATACGTTCTATCAATTTCGGTTGAAGTTTGAGAGCGCGGGCAACCTGCTCTCGGGCATTTCTGCCCTCATCCCCTTTAACGAGCGCGACGATCAACTCCTGGTCTTTGGCGTGCCGTTCTCGCAATACCTTAAAACAGAATTCGATTATGTGAAATATTGGGACCTATCCCGGTCCAACGTATTGGCGGCCCGCTCTTTTGTGGGCATTGCCATACCCTACGGCAATAGCAACAACATCCCCTTTGTACGCAGTTATTTTGGCGGGGGATCCAATGACAACAGGGCTTGGTTTCCCTATTCCTTGGGCCCCGGGTCCACCTCTGCCGTGAACGATTTCAATGAGGCGAATTTTAAGATCGCCCTGAACTTGGAATACAGATTTCCCTTGGCAGGTGATGTCAACGGTGCCATTTTTGCCGATGCCGGTAATATATGGAACGTTTTTGATGATGTTACCGATCCAGAGGCCACATTCAACGGGTTGAGCTCATTAAAGGACCTTGCGCTGGGCACTGGGTTTGGACTGCGCTATGACGCCACGTACTTTATCATACGACTGGACCTCGGTTTCAAGACCTATAACCCGGCACTGGAGATTTCCGAACGTTGGTTCAGCAATTATTTGAACGACCCTGTGCTGAACGTTGGCATCAACTATCCTTTTTAAATCTAATTGTTTTATTACTTTTGTCATTCCATTTAGAAACAATACTAACAGTCAAAAATATACTATGGCCCACACGATAAAACCAGGAGTTGCAACGGGAGATGAAGTACAGGCGATCTTTAATCACGCCAAGGAAAATGGGTACGCCCTACCGGCGGTCAACGTCATTGGCTCCAATACCATCAACGCGGTATTGGAGACCGCTGCCAAGCTCAATGCCCCTGTGATCATCCAATTCTCCAACGGAGGTGCGCAGTTCAATGCCGGGAAAGGACTTTCCAATGAAGGGCAGAACGCTGCCGTTCAAGGAGCCGTGGCCGGTGCAAAGCATGTACACCAATTGGCCGCAGCCTATGGCGCCACCGTTATCTTGCATACAGACCACTGTGCCAAAAAATTACTGCCTTGGATAGACGGGCTTTTGGATGCCAGTGAAAGCCATTTCGCGGAAACCGGAAAATCACTTTTCAGCTCACACATGATCGATCTTTCCGAAGAACCCCTGGAAGAGAACATTGAAATCTGCAAGACCTATTTGGAGCGCATGAGCAAAATGAACATGACCTTAGAAATAGAACTCGGCATTACCGGCGGTGAGGAAGATGGTGTGGATAATTCTGACGTGGACGATTCCAAACTGTACACCCAACCAGAAGAAGTGGCCTATGCCTATGAAGAGCTCTCCAAAGTGAGCCCTAGGTTCACCATTGCGGCCGCTTTTGGCAACGTGCACGGGGTGTACAAACCGGGCAATGTAAAACTTACCCCCAAGATCCTAAAGAACTCACAAGAGTACATTTCAGAGAAATACGGTGTGGGCCACAATCACATAGATTTTGTATTTCACGGCGGTTCCGGATCCACAGTGGCCGAAATCCGTGAGGGCATTAGCTACGGCGTCATCAAAATGAACATTGACACTGACCTGCAGTACGCCTTCCTTTCTGGGGTAAGGGACTATGTTCAGGACCATGCGGACTTCCTGCAATCACAGATCGGCAATCCTAAGGGAGCCGATGAGCCCAATAAGAAATTCTACGATCCCCGTGTTTGGCTCAGACATGGCGAAACCGCATTTGTAGAGCGGCTCACCAAGGCCTTTGAAGACCTGAACAACACCAACACCTTATAAAAGAGCTCCTAAACCCAAATAATGGACGAAATGACGGCTTGGTTTAAACGCAAGGAAAAAGGCATACAAACCTCAACGGAAGAAAAAAAGGACACCCCGAAAGGACTTTGGTACAAATCGCCCACGGGAAAAATCGTGGAATCTGAGGATCTTGCTAAAAATTTCTATGTAAGCCCAGAGGATGATTACCATGTTCGCATTGGCAGTAAGGAATATTTTGAAATCCTTTTTGATGATAATAAGTTTCAGGAATTGGATGCTAAAATGACCTCCAAGGACCCATTGCGATTTGAGGATACCAAAAAATATGCAGACCGCTTAAAGGCGGCCAAAAAGAAAACCGGGCTTCATGATGCGGTGCGTACCGGCGTAGGGAAATCCATGGGAAAAAACATGGTGGTCTGCTGCATGGACTTTACGTTCATTGGCGGTTCCATGGGCAGTGTGGTAGGGGAAAAGATCGCCCGCGGCATTGACCATAGCATCAAGAACAAAATGCCCTTCATGATGATTTCTAAAAGTGGGGGCGCGCGTATGATGGAAGCGGCACTTTCCTTAATGCAACTGGCCAAGACCTCCGCCAAATTAGCGCAACTTGCAGAGGCCGGCATACCTTATATTTCCTTGTGTACGGACCCCACCACTGGCGGTACCACGGCATCTTATGCCATGCTGGGGGACATCAACATCTCCGAGCCCGGTGCCCTGATCGGATTTGCAGGCCCACGGGTGGTAAAAGAGGCCACGGGCAAGGAACTGCCGGAAGATTTCCAGACCGCGGAATTCCTATTGGAACACGGTTTTCTGGATTTCATTTCACACAGAAGGGACCTTAAGAAAAAGGTGAACCTGTACATAGACCTTATACAGAACAATCCCATAAGGGCCTAGTTCCCTGACCATTGATTTTTATGCAAGAGCGCAGATAATCGTAAAATAAATGTATCTTTGCGCCCTGATTGAAAGTCAATCGGATACATAAAAATCATTTAAAACAATATTGGAATGTATTTAACCAAGGAAATAAAGTCCGACATCTTTACAAAGCATGGCGGCAAAGCGGAGAACACGGGCTCCACAGAAGGACAGATCGCCCTGTTCACCCACCGGATCAACCATTTGACCGGACATTTAAAAAGAAACCACAAAGACTACAACACAGAGCGGTCTTTGGTACGTTTGGTAGGTAAAAGAAGAAGCCTATTGGATTATTTGAAGAAAAAGGATATTGTTAAATACAGAGAGCTCATTAAAGAACTCGGTATCAGGAAATAAAAACATTAAAGGGGATGGTTTTGCCGTCCCCTTTTTTATGATTCCGCTCCGCGCCGAAGGAGTAAAAACAAAACGGCAAACACAAAAAGCTGCACATAGTTTTTCATTGGTCAGTGCCACGGGCACGCAACACACAACAACACAACAAACCCCGACCAAAAAAGATAGGTGGGGAGACCATTGTTCAACGAAATCCCGAAAAAAACATCGGGTTTAAATCAATTGTATGATTCCAAAAGTATTTAAAGAGGTCATAGACCTTGGAGACGGTAGGGAAATCTCTATCGAAACCGGAAAATTGGCCAAACAGGCCCATGGTTCTGTTGTGGTACAATCCGGGAAATGTATGTTGCTTTGCACCGTAGTTTCCAACTATGAGCAAAAAGATCTGCCTTTTCTACCGCTTACGGTAGATTACCGCGAAAAATTTGCAGCTTCGGGCCGTTACCCCGGTGGCTTCTTCAAAAGAGAAGCCCGCCCTAGTGATGGTGAAGTATTGACCATGAGATTGGTGGACCGTGTACTGCGCCCGCTCTTTCCAAAGGACTACCACGCGGAAACGCAGGTCATGATTCAGCTCATGTCCCACGATGAGGATGTCATGCCAGATGCCATGGCAGGATTGGCAGCCTCTGCGGCCATTCAACTATCTGATTTCCCTTTTGAATGTGCTATCTCAGAAGCGCGTGTGGGCCGTGTAAACGGTGAGTTTATCATCAATCCCAGTCGTTCGCAATTGTTGGAAAGTGACATCGATATGATCATTGGTGCCTCAGCAGATTCTGTAATGATGGTGGAAGGCGAAATGGATGAAATTTCTGAAGAGGAAATGGTCGAGGCCATCAAATTTGCCCATGAGGCCATAAAAGAACAGATAGCTGCCCAGCACCGTCTTGCCGATGCCTTTGGTAGAAAAGAAGTTAGGACATATGAACAGGTTTCCGAAGATGAAGAGTTAGAGAAAAAAATCCATGCCCTTGCCTATGACAAAGTGTATGCCGTGGCCAAGGCAGGTTCTTCAAAACATGAACGTGGTGAAGCATTTGCGGCCATTAAGGAGGATATAAAAGCTTCTTATTCAGAAGAGGAACTTGAAGAAATTGGTGAAAAAATATCGGAATATTATCGTAAGGCCGAAAAAGCTGCCGTACGGGATTTGACCCTTAATGAAGGGCTCAGATTAGATGGTAGAAAAACCGACGAAATACGGCCAATCTGGTGCGAAGTGGATTACCTGCCTTCCACCCATGGCTCATCTATTTTTACAAGAGGGGAGACACAAGCGTTGGCAACGGTTACATTGGGCACTTCAAGAGAAGCCAACCAAATAGATATGCCTTCGTTTGAAGGTGAAGAAACTTTTTACCTACACTATAATTTCCCTCCTTTCTGTACGGGTGAAGCAAGGCCGATCCGCGGTACTTCAAGAAGGGAGATCGGTCATGGTAACCTCGCACAGCGCGCTTTAAAAGGAATGGTGCCGGAAGACTGTCCGTACACGGTTCGTGTTGTTTCCGAAGTTTTGGAAAGTAACGGATCTTCTTCCATGGCCACAGTTTGTTCCGGGACCATGGCTTTGATGGATGCCGGGGTACAATTGAAAAAACCGGTTTCCGGTATTGCCATGGGCCTCATTACCGATATGGAAACAGGCAAGTATGCCGTACTGTCCGATATTCTTGGTGATGAAGACCACTTGGGCGATATGGATTTTAAAGTGACCGGAACGGGAGATGGTATTACTGCTTGCCAAATGGACATTAAGGTTAAAGGCCTCTCCTACGAAATATTGGTCAAGGCCTTAAAGCAGGCGCGTGACGGTAGGCTCCATATCTTGGAGAAATTAGTGGAGACGATAGCTGCACCAAGGGGAGATGTAAAACCACATGCGCCTAAAATGGTGACCCGTATCATACCCAATGAATTCATAGGGGCTCTTATTGGTCCAGGTGGTAAAGTGATTCAAGAACTGCAGAAAGAAACAGGTACCACTATCGTTATCAATGAAGATCCCGTTACCGAAGAAGGAATCGTGGAAATCTTGGGCACCGATCAAAATGGTATTGATGGCGTACTTGCAAAGATAGATTCCTTGATGTTCAAGCCGGAAGTAGGCAGTGTTTATGAGGTTAAAGTCATAAAGATGTTGGATTTTGGTGCTGTTGTGGAATATATGGACGCCCCCGGAAATGAAACTTTGTTGCATGTTTCCGAGTTGGCTTGGGAACGTACGGAAAATGTTTCGGATGTCGTGAACATGGGAGACGTCTTTGACGTAAAGTACTTGGGTATTGATCCCAGGACCAGAAAGGACAAAGTTTCCAAAAAGGCCCTTTTGCCCAAACCGGAAGGATACAAGGAAAGGCCCCCACGGGACAACAACCGTAGGGACGATCGCCGAGGCGGCCGTGACAGTAGGGATAGAAAACCCAGAAGGGACTAATCAAGTCCCCTTACAAATACAAGCCCCGAACCATGGCGTTCGGGGCTTTTTTTATGGCCTTTATCCAAAAAACGAACTTTTTTCTGCAGGATCGTAACATTTCAAAAATATCTACGTATAAGTATATGCAGTCTATGCGAAGTAAACTTAATCTTATTTAATGAGACAGCTTAAGATCACAAAACAGGTCACCAATAGGGAGACCGCCTCTTTGGACAAGTATTTGCAAGAAATCGGCAAGGTAGACTTGATCACCGCAGATGAAGAAGTAGAGTTGGCACAACGCATCAAGGCAGGCGACCAGATCGCTCTTGAAAAACTAACAAAGGCCAACCTCAGATTCGTGGTATCCGTAGCCAAGCAATACCAGAACCAAGGACTTACTTTACCGGATTTGATCAACGAGGGCAACCTTGGCCTGATCAAAGCTGCACAGCGTTTTGACGAGACGCGGGGATTTAAATTCATCTCCTACGCCGTATGGTGGATCCGTCAGTCCATATTACAAGCGTTGGCGGAACAATCGCGTATTGTTCGTTTGCCATTGAACAAAATTGGATCGATCAACAAGATCAACAAGACCTTTGCCTTTTTGGAGCAGGCCCACGAACGTATCCCCTCTGCAGAGGAAATTGCAAAGGAATTGGATATGACAGTAGAGGACGTAAAGCAATCCTTGAAAAACTCTGGTCGTCACGTATCCATGGATGCCCCCCTTATTGATGGTGAGGACTCCAATTTATATGATGTTCTACGAAGCGGGGAATCACCCAATCCAGATAGGGAACTCTTGCACGAGTCCCTACGTACCGAAATTGAGAGGGCCCTGGAGACCTTGACCCCACGCGAAGCGGATGTGATCCGTTTGTACTTTGGCCTGGCCGGGCAACATTCCATGACCTTGGAGGAAATTGGGGAGACCTTTGATTTGACGAGGGAACGCGTACGCCAGATCAAGGAAAAAGCGATCAGAAGGTTGAAGCATACCTCCAGAAGTAAGATTTTAAAGACCTATTTGGGTTAAATTCTTCAAATTACAACGTTAAACATACCTTAAATTGGTTTTTTGGCATATTAGTTGTAATTTTAATAGTAACAACAGTTTATCATGACTGTTCGTTTTTTGATTGATGAATAAACTCCGGCTGATTACCGGAG
>CAKZLG010000312.1 GCA_937125035.1 uncultured Maribacter sp.
TCCCTTGACCATAACGGAATCCGCCATGTTGAGCAAATAGACCGAAGCAAAGGGAATCTGTACGTTGTCCTGATCGCGCACCTCCCCGGAAAGGGAATACCCTTGGGCATGTAATTGGCCAATGCACAAGACAAGGAGAAGTAAGCTCTGTATGGGTTTCACAATGGTTTGGGGTTGGATGTCAAAACTAACAAAATTATGGGGTTAATCTCACAAAATAAATTTTTAGCCTTAAAAGGCCAGCCATTGCCCCTATCAGTGAATATTGTACCTGCCATTGACCACAGCGCATAATTTAAACTATATTTGCAAGGCACTTTCCGCCTTTGAAAACAGCGGAATGAGGACACCTGATTTTTTCCCATTGCTATGAAGAATATTAGAAATTTTTGCATCATTGCCCATATAGACCATGGCAAGAGCACGCTGGCCGACAGGCTTCTGGACTCCACCGGTTCCGTTACGGACCGTGAGAAGAAAGAGCAGCTCTTGGACAGTATGGACCTAGAGCGGGAACGCGGCATCACCATAAAGAGCCATGCCATACAAATGGACTACCAGTACAAGGGCGAACACTATATCCTGAACTTGATAGACACTCCCGGACACGTGGATTTCTCCTATGAGGTATCCCGCTCCATTGCGGCGTGTGAGGGCGCACTCTTGGTGGTGGATGCGGCACAGAGCATACAGGCACAGACCATCTCCAACCTCTATTTGGCCCTGGAAAATGACCTGGAAATCATTCCCGTACTGAACAAGGTGGATCTGCCCAGCGCCAACCCGGAAGAGGTTACGGACGATATTGTGGACCTATTGGGCTGCAAGGCCGAAGAAGTGATCCCCGCCAGTGCCAAGACCGGCATAGGTATCGATGAAATCCTAGAAGCCATTATTGAGCGCATTCCCGCTCCAAAAGGCATTGTTGATGAGCCCTTGCAGGCCCTCGTGTTTGATTCCGTCTATAACCCGTTCAGGGGAGTGGAGACCTATTTCAGGGTGGTGAACGGCAGCATAACCAAAGGGCAGAAAATAAAATTCGTGGCCACGGGAAAAAGTTATCATGCCGATGAGATCGGTACTTTAAAGCTAACACAGCACCCCAAACAAAAAATAAGTGCGGGTGATGTGGGCTATTTGATCACCGGTATCAAAGATGCCCGTGAGGTCAAGGTGGGTGATACCATCACCGATGCCGAAAACCCCACAAAAAATCCCATTTCCGGTTTTGAGGACGTAAAACCCATGGTATTCGCGGGCATATATCCCGTGGATACCGAAGATTTTGAGGAACTGCGCTCCTCCATGGAAAAACTACAGCTCAATGATGCCTCACTCGTCTTTACCGCAGAGAGCAGTGCCGCCCTAGGCTTTGGTTTCCGTTGCGGGTTTTTGGGCATGCTGCACATGGAGATCATCCAAGAACGCTTGGAGCGTGAGTTTGACATGACCGTTATTACCACCGTACCCAACGTAAGCTATTTTGCCTATACCCGGAAAGACCCGGAAACACCGATCATCGTCAACAATCCAAGTGACCTTCCGGACCCGTCCACTTTAGATCGGGTAGAGGAACCCTACATCAAGGCCACCATCATTACCAAGGCCGATTTTGTAGGTAATGTCATGAGCCTCTGTATTGAAAAACGGGGCCAGATCACCAACCAGACCTACCTTACCACAGAAAGGGTGGAACTGATTTTTGATATGCCCCTTGCCGAAATCGTCTTTGATTTTTATGATCGCCTAAAGACCGTCTCCAAAGGCTATGCCTCATTTGATTATGCCCCAATAGGCATGCGTGTCTCCAAATTGGTGCGCGTGGACATTCTTTTGAACGCACAGCCGGTGGACGCCCTTTCCGCGCTCATCCATTTTGACAATGCGGCCCATATTGGCAAAAAAATGTGCGAGAAACTCAAGGAGCTCATCCCCAGGCAACAGTTTGATATTCCCATACAGGCCGCCATTGGGTCAAAAATCATATCCAGGGAGACCATAAAGGCCTTAAGGAAAGATGTTACCGCCAAATGTTACGGAGGGGATATCTCTAGAAAGCGCAAGCTTTTGGAGAAACAGAAAAAAGGGAAAAAACGCATGCGCCAAGTGGGGAATGTGGAAATACCACAACAAGCCTTCATGGCCGTCCTGAAGCTGAACGATTAATCCTCCTTGGGAGCTGGTCGATCGGTCTTCTCAATTTTCTGTCCTAAGTAGACCAAGGTGTATCCTGTTTTTATCTGGGTAATGCGATCGGAGAACCCGGGTATCATATCTATATCGCCATCCGGACTTTTCACGAAAATGGGCACTATGTTCTTTTCGTCCTTGGCCAAGGCCATGAGCTCATGGAAATGGGCCTCGTTCTTTAGGGCGATCTCGTTTAGTTCCGGGTAGTTGCGCACGATCTCGGTCAAGGAAATGAAGTCATCCGTGTGGGAGAACAGACCGTCTTGGGGATTGTTGGAGGCATCCCGCATTTCATCTTCATCGATCAATCTAAAAGTGCCTTGCTCCCCAAATTGGTCCTTGAACTTCTTTACGGCGTATTTGTTGATGTCGGAATTTCCGGTAAGGGCCATCAGATACCCAACATCCGTCAATTCCAGATTGTCCGCCACATTATCGGAATAGATATTGCCCCTGAGCGCCTCAAGGCCCATTTGCTTTGACTTCTGCACATTGCTCTGGTTGTTGTCCAGTAACACCACATGCCTGCCATTATCGTTCAGGTAGGCCCCGATCAACCGAGCGAACTCAGACGCGCCTATAATGAGTATGCCCTCTGATTTGGTCAAAAATACCCCAATCGCCTTCGCCACGATCCGCGCCGTTGTGGCATTGAGCAATACCGTTCCCAACACGATCATAAAGACCAAGGGGGTAATGAATTCCGCACCGGCCTCTCCCCTGGCCAAAAGCTTAGAGCCGAAAAGGGAGGCGATGCCCGCGGCCACGATACCCCTTGGGCCCACCCAACTCACAAATAGTTTTTCATTGAACTTTAGGTTGGAGCCCGCGGCACTCAAGAATACTCCCAAGGGCCTGATCACGAAAATAATCGTAGCAAACAGGGCCAAGGTCTTCCACGTGTAAATAAGCTCTAGATCGGCAATATTGATGTTGGCCGAGAGCAGGATAAAGAGGATTGAGATCAACAAAACGCTGAGCGATTCCTTAAAATAGAGCAACTCCTTGATGTTGGGGAGGTCCATATTGCCCAAGACCATGCCCATGACCACCACCGCCAATAATCCGGATTCATGGGCAAAGATGTCAGACTCCACAAACACCAGCAATACTACGGAAAGGCTCACCACATTGAGCAGGTAATGCGGGATAAAATTCTTTTTGATGGCAAAAGCAAGGGCATGCGCAAAAGTAAAGCCAAACGTAAAGCCAAAAAGAAGGATCTTGCCAAACTCGATCAACGCGGTAAGGGTATAGGCCTGGCCCTCCCCTACACTGATGAATTCAAAAACAAGAACTGCCGCCAAGGCCCCAATGGGATCGATCAAGATGCCCTCCCATTTCAATACGGCGGAAACATCCTTCTTAAGGGGTATGTTCCTCAAGATGGGGGTAATGACCGTGGGTCCCGTGACAATGATCAGGGCGGAGAATAGAAAAGATACTTGCCAGCTAAGGTCAAAGATGAAATGCGCCGCAATGGCCCCTACGAAAAAGGTCACCAAACTTCCCAAGGTAATCAATTTGGTGATCACCGGGCCTACATTTCGTATTTCAGAACGTTTTAGGGTAAGGCCCCCTTCAAACAAAATGATACTAATGGCCAAGGAAACAAAATAATAAAGCCCCTCTCCGGGAAACAACCCTTTTTCACCGTTCCAGATGGGTTCTATAAGCTTATTGCCATCTTCCGTGTACAAGGTGGCCAAAGGCCCCACCAACAGACCTATGATGATCAGGGGCAAAATGGCAGGCAGTTTTAGCCGCCAAGCAAACCATTGGGCTATAATGCCCAAGATGATGATTCCAGCTAATTCTATCATAACCGCTATTTTGGGTAAAAATAAGGATTTAAGCCCAAGGATGGACCATACCCAACCACCACTTTGAAAATACTTTAGGCCTCCTTGGCAACTGCCTTTTTCCTAGGAAAGAATGGCGGCACGCTTTCCAATTCGAGTCATGTTGGGCCTTTTTTCTTTCAAACGGGCGAAGACCAGAATACCTCCTTTAAAAAGGCCAAACAAAATAAAGGCGCCAATGGACCGGGAAGTGCCATTTTTCTATTTTTGAGGTATTATACTACGCAGGTAAAAGATTTTATTTGCAACTTTGTTCTTAAATTCTTGGTTTTCAATCATGAATTGAACAACAAGCTTTGCTCTAAAATGGGATGTGCCCATAAAATCCTTGGCCTATGAAGGCTTCTTTTAAACAATTTTTTCTTAAACACCCCATATTGATAGGGTTGGCCATATTCGCCTTGGTAATGTTGCCCATCCAATTCTTCAACTACCAACATTACCGGTCTTTAAAAAACCAAGAAAGCGCCGCGTTGGCCAAGCATACCATAGGGGTAGAGGCCGATTTACAGGAAATTCTGAGCCAAAGCGCTTCCAGCGCCAAGATACTACAGTTCATTGTGGCGGACTATGGCGTTCCCGAAAACTTTGACAGCTTGGCGCAAGCTATTTTGGACGCCCACCACCATATAGATGGTCTTCAACTCTTGGATAGTGCGGGCACCATGGTGCATGGGTACCCACCTCAAAAAAATGAGGTCTTGGGTCTTGATGTCCTCCATGCTCCGCCTGCCAACACGGATGGGGCTGGCAATTTGAGACTAAAAGATCATAGTATGCAAGGTCCTTTTTCGTTGAAACAGGGAGGGCAAAGTTTTATGGGCCGTTCCCCCATATATAAAAATGGGGCCGTTGCCGGGTTTGCGGCCACCGTGGTAAAAGTACCTACCTTACGTAGGGCCCTAGGCCTGGATTCCCTGCAAAACCACCCCTTTTCATATCAATTCCTTGCCTTGGATGAGAATGGGGATGAAAAGGTCTTGTTCACTTCAAAAACCCTGAACGAAGCTGCTTCCGGAGCCACTTTCGTACAAATAGACCATGCTCCTTGGAAAGTACAGCTATATCCCAACCAAAGAGGCCCTTATACCTCCGTATGGCTCTTTTTGGGACTTGGAGCGGTACTGGCTCTGTGCAGCGGCCTTTTAACATGGCAACTTCTGGGCACTCCAAACCATTTAAAGCAGATGGTACAAGAAAAGACCAAGTTACTGCGGCAGAGCAACGAAAAGTTCAAGTCATTGGTAGACCAGGCTACGGATGGCATCTTTATTACGTCCAAGCAAGGGGTCATAGAAGAGGTGAACCTCAAAGGGGCCACCATGTTGGGATATAAGGAGAACGAATTGACCGGCCGTACCCTTACCGATATCTATGACCCCACGGAACTCCAATTAAAGCCGATCAGATTCAAAGAACTTTGGGCGGGCAAAGCAATCTTGCACGAACGCCGAATGCGTAGAAAGGATGGCACTATTTTTTATGGCGAAGTCAATGCCAAGATGATTCCTGACGGAAAGTTCTTAGGTATTTTAAGGGACATCACTGAACGGCGGGAAACACGGCTTATGATGGAAAGGCAGAATGTGGCCTTGGAGAAGACCAATGCCGAACTCGCACAATTCGTGTACAGCGCCTCGCACGACCTACGGGCACCCTTAAGTTCTTTGTTGGGCCTTATTGACATCATTAAATTGGAGCATCAAGAGCCGGAACTGCAAAAGAAACTCAGCATGATGAACAAGGCCCTCTTGAACATGGACAATTTCATCAATGACATCATACACTATTCGCGAAACAGGCACGTGCCCGTTGCCGTTGAAACCATCGATTTCAATAAATTAATGACCAATGTCCTCACCAGCCTATGGTACCTGCCCAACCGCAACCATATTGAGATTACCTTGGGCTTGGTAGAATACACCCCATTTTTTTCGGATAGGAAAAGAGTGTCCGTGTTGCTAAGCAATCTGATCTCCAACGCTATAAAATACCATGACCTTGAAGATCGGGATCCAAAAATCTTGGTTCAGGCGGACACGGATGAGGATAGGGCCATCCTGACAATACGGGATAATGGGCCTGGCATACCAGAAGACCAACTGGATAAAATCTTCCACATGTTTTACCGGATACCCTCCAAAGCCATGGGTTCCGGTCTAGGTCTTTATATTGTAAAGGAAGTACTGGACAAGATGAACGGCTCCATTCAAGTATCGTCCAAAATGGGACAAGGCACCCTGTTCACCGTCACCATACCCAATCAAAAACAAAAAGTACCGTATGACACCAAAGAAAATATTGCTTATTGACGATTCTGAAATCGATAATTTCATACACAAAACCTTATTGAAGAAAGTCAACGTTCCGCTAGAGATCCATACGGAGACCTCCGCACAAGCGGCTTTAACGTACCTAAAGTCAATAGGCGATCGAGAAGCGAATTTTCCTGATATCCTTTTCTTGGATATCCGCATGCCCCAAATGGATGGTTTTGAGTTCATGGAACACTACCATGGGCTGCCCAAAGCCTGCCGCGAAAAATGTACGGTGTATATGCTGAGCTCCTCCTTGGACCCCACAGACCTTGAACGCTCCAAAAACTACATATCGGCCAGCCACCATCTCACCAAGCCCTTGGCCCACCATCCGCTGGAAAAGCTAATTGCCTGAACAAAGGCATAGCGCGTTAAATTGTCTTAAAATACACTGACATACCCTCCTCTTTTAGTAATTTGTGGGCCTTTATTCCTATGAAAATCTATCCTATAGAGACTGGTAATTTTAAATTGGATGGCGGGGCCATGTTCGGAGTGGTGCCCAAGACCCTATGGCAACGCACCAACCCTGCAGATGCCAACAACCTCATTGACATTGGTGCCCGGAGCCTCTTGGTAGAGGAAGGTGACCGACTTATTTTGGTGGATACCGGGCTGGGCAACAAACAATCGGACAAGTTTTTTAGCCATTACCACCGTTGGGGCGAGCACAGTTTGGAGGGGTCCCTAAGAAAATGGGGGTTTCATAAAAAAGATATTACGGACGTATTCATGACGCACCTTCATTTTGACCACTGTGGGGGAAGCATACAATGGAACAAGGACAGGACCGGGTATGAGCCGGCTTTCAAAAATGCCGTTTTTTGGAGCAATGAGGCCCATTGGAAATGGGCCACGTCGCCCAACCCACGTGAAAAGGCATCGTTTTTGAAGGAAAACCTCCTGCCCATGGAAGATAGCGGTCAGTTAAAGTTTGTTCAACGTGCACAGGACAGCTTTTTGGAAACAACGGAACTTGGCTTCAGCATACGGTTTGTGGATGGCCATACCGAAAAACAAATGTTGCCCCAAATACGTTACAAAGACAAAACAATCGTCTTTATGGCGGATCTTATCCCCACCGTAGGCCATATTCCCTTGGTGTATGTCATTGGCTACGATACCCGGCCCCTGCTGACCATGGAAGAAAAAGCGAAGTTCCTCAACGAAGCCGTGGAAAAGAACTACTATCTCTTCTTTGAACATGATGCGCACCATGAACTATGTACCTTAAAAAACACTGAAAAAGGGGTTCGTTTGGACCAAACCTTTACTTTTGACGAAATTTTCAATGCTTAGACCTTAATCCATAAACATTAACTATACTATTTTACCCATGAAACATCCATTTTTCAAATCCGCAGTGGCACTCAGTGCGGCCTTCCTTATGCTAAGTTGTGGCAGCACCGGACCCGCTGGCGGACTTATCCTTACCCCTGTAGAGAACATTGACCTCACCCCTATAAAAATAGAGGAGCTCAGCACTGCCGAAAAAGAACAATGGGGACACTTGGACCTTGTGGCAGACACCATTCCGGGTATGAGCGTCAACAAGGCCTATGAAGACATCATCAAAAACAAGAAGGGCAAAAAAGTCATTGTGGCCGTACTGGACTCCGGGATAGACCTAGACCATGAGGACCTGGACGGTGTGCTTTGGACCAACTCCAAAGAACGCCCCGGAAATGGTAAAGATGACGACAACAATGGTTTTGTTGATGACGTGCACGGGTATAATTTTTTGGGCGAGTCCTATAACGAACAACTGGAATATGCCCGTATGCTGCGTCTCAACATTGGTGATCCGGCCACTTTGGCAAAAGCCAAAACCAAATTGGAAAGTGATTACGCGGAAGCGCAACAGAACAAAATGCAGTATGAGCAGATTTTGCAGGCCGTTAAAAATGCGGATGAGGCCATGAAGAAACACTTGGGCAAGGAAACCTATACCAAAGCCGATGTAGCCGGGGTAAAGGCCACGGACGAGGCCATGCAGCGCAATGTGGCCGTACTCACCCAAATGTTCGGCATCAAGGAGACCATTCCCGAGGTGTTGGAAGAGCTGACCGATGGCGTAAAATATTTCACGGAACGCCTCAACTACAATCTCAACAAAGATTTTGATGGCCGCAAGGTGGTGGGGGACGACCCCTACGATTGGAACGATATTGACTACGGCAACGGCAACCCTAGCAACCGGGTGGATGACGAAAGCCATGGTACGCACGTGGCCGGGATCATTGCTGCGGAACGCAACAACGGTTTGGGCATGAACGGCGTGGCCAACAATGTCGCCATCATGGCCATCAGGGCCGTACCCAATGGGGATGAATATGACAAGGACATTGCCCGGGGCATCCGTTATGCGGTGGACAATGGCGCCAAGGTCATCAACGGCAGCTTTGGCAAATCCTTTTCCCCCAACGCCCAGTGGGTGTATGACGCCATAAAATACGCGGCGGAAAACGATGTGCTCTTTGTGCACGCCGCCGGAAACGATGGGGCCGATCTAGATGATCCCAGCAACCCCAACTATCCCAACGACCAAATCAACAATGGTCCGGAAATAGCCAATAACGTCATTACCGTAGGGGCTTTGGACCCCAAATATGGATCGGAACTCTTGGCCAGTTACTCCAATTACGGCAAAGTGAACGTGGATGTCTTTGCACCGGGCACGGACGTCTATTCCGCTTACCCCAATGATACGTATGAATTTTCACCTGGCACCTCCATGGCGGCCCCTGCTGTGGCGGGTGTGGCGGCCATGCTGTTCTCCCAATACCCCAAGCTCAGCGCTGCCCAGGTAAAGACCATTATCCTCCGGTCTGGGTTGCCCATAAAGGCCAAGGTCATTTTGGGTGGGGACGCTTCCAAAAGTGCCAATTTAAACGAAATATCCACTTCTGGGAAAATTGTCAACCTTTATAATGCCCTGCTTATGGCAGATAAGGTGA
>CAKZLG010000313.1 GCA_937125035.1 uncultured Maribacter sp.
AGAGGTCGTACCTGCTGATGCTACCAATTTGGAAGATTTGGAACAATTGGTGGCCAAGTCCATGGAAATTCTGGGTGGCAAGCTGGATTTTGTGCTGCACTCCATAGGGATGTCCGTAAATGTGAGAAAAGGTAGGTCGTATACTGATGAGAATTATGATTTTACGGCCAAAGGTTGGGACGTTTCCGCACTTTCCTTTCATAAGGTCATGCAATCCCTGTACAAAGCCGATGCCATGAACGAGTGGGGCAGTATCGTGGCCCTTACCTATATGGCGGCACAGCGTACTTTTCCGGACTACAATGACATGGCGGACAACAAGGCCTATTTGGAATCTGTGGCGCGCAGCTTTGGCTATTTCTTTGGAAAAGAGAAAAAGGTAAGGGTCAATACCATTTCCCAAAGCCCAACGCCCACTACGGCAGGTCAGGGCGTAAAAGGTTTTGATGGCTTTATCAGTTATGCTGAGAAAATGTCGCCTTTGGGGAACGCCACGGCCCAAGATTGTGCAGATTATACCCTTACGTTATTCTCAGACCTAACCAGAAAAGTAACCATGCAGAACCTGTTCCATGACGGAGGTTTTAGCAACACAGGGGTAAGCCAAGAGGTCATTGAAAAATTTTAGGACAGGTGGGCTTGGCCCAGAAAAGGTTTGGGCACCATAGAAACAGCAATGGTATGGACCAAGTGTCTTTTTCCTTCATTGTACCTGTATACAACAGGCCCAATGAAATCAGGGAATTACTGCAGAGCGTAACCGAGCAGACGTTCAACATGCCCTTTGAGGTAGTTATTGTAGAGGACGGCTCCAGTGAAACGTCCGCAGCGGTCGTGGAACACTTTAAGGACCAGTTGCAATTGGCCTATTATGCCAAGCCCAATACAGGCCCTGGAGATTCCAGGAATTACGGGATGGCACGTGCAAAGGGTAATTATTTCATCATCCTGGATTCAGACTGCCTATTGCCCCCTACCTATTTGCAAACGGTATATGAGGGCCTAACTGAGGATTTTGTGCATTGCTTTGGTGGTCCGGATGCCGCTCATGCTTCCTTTACCCATGTGCAAAAGGCCATTGACTACAGTATGACCTCGGTCCTGACCACGGGCGGCATTAGGGGCAAAAAAAAGGCGGTAGGGAGATTTCAGCCCAGAAGCTTTAATATGGGTCTCTCCAAAGAGGTGTTTCAAAAGGTAGGCGGTTATGGCAACATACACCCTGGGGAAGATCCAGACCTTACCTTACGGATATGGGCCCAAGGCTATAGGACCAAATTGTTGCCAAAGGCCTATGTATACCACAAACGCCGAATCAATTGGAGCACCTTCTACACACAGGTGGGCAAATTTGGTAGGGTGCGGCCCATTCTCAACCTTTGGCACCCAGGATCGGCAAAAATAACCTATTGGTTCCCTACCGTGTTCTGTTTGGGCTTTCTGTGGGCAATGTGCTGTACCATCTTCAACATTTGGTGGCCCCTAGCGGTCTATACCCTATATTTTGGACTTATTTTTGTACATGCGCTATGGAAGGTTAAGAACATAACGGTAGCATTATGGTCCTTATGGGCCGTTTGTATCCAATTCTCTGGGTACGGATTTGGCTTTCTGAAGTCCTTTGTTTACATTACTATAACCAAGCGAAAGCCAGAGGAGCTATTTCCCAAATTATTTTTCACACCAAAGAACTGACAGTGGTATTAGAGCGTATAAAGGTGGGTCTGGGCAAAAGGAAGGTGAAGGTTTTCCTCATCTTTCTTGTGCTATCAGCGCTGGCTTGGTTGGTCAATAATCTATCCTTCACCTATGTTAGTGAAGCCAATTTTAATTTGGGGTATACCAATGTACCCCAAGATTTTAGGCTATCCGAAGTACCCAAAAAAACAGTGAAGGTAACACTGAGGGCCGTGGGCTTTCAATTTTTGGGATTTGCCCTGAGAAAGCAAAACGTTGAAATTGATCTATCAAAAATCAAGAAAAAGGGAGCCAAGTTTTATATAGCGCCCAATGTGTATAGGAGGCAGATAGAGAATCAATTGACCTCTTCCATGGAGGTGCTGGACATGGATCGGGACACTTTGTTCTTTGACCTTACCAAGGTCATTTCTAAAGAAGTGCCCGTAGAAGCCCGCATAAAGTATACATTAGACAATAATTATGCTTTGGAAGATAGTATTGCAATTACGCCAAAAACCATTATCGTAAAAGGCCCGAAATCAGAGATTGATACAATTGATGTGGTGCAGACCACCCTCTTGGAACTGGGTGATCTTAAGAATGGTTTTGAGCAAAGCCTGTCCTTGGTGAAACCAAGTGGCTTGCAGCATACCTCATTCTCAGTCCAAAAAGTAACGGTGGCTGCAGATGTCTATAAATTCTCCGAAAAAGTGATAAAGGTGCCCGT
>CAKZLG010000314.1 GCA_937125035.1 uncultured Maribacter sp.
GACAATCTTTTTGGTAAGAACGAGCAAAAGGACGGCTTTTTCCATCTACTACCGTGCTATTCATTTGTGTATAAAACATCATCTGGACCGTCATTGTGGTAGTTCTGCAGTCCTGTTCAATTGCAGGTCTACATTGATCTCATTGTAATAAATGGTCGTAGTGCCCTCAAAACCGGAATCGGTACCCACCAGTAACCAAAGCTCCCCATTGGCATTGGTTTGGGCTACCATGTCGGTTTCTTGTTGTAATGTCTTTAGGGTGTAGACGGACTGATCGGTATCATTGGAGAAATCCCCAATGACCACGGCATTCTGCCCTCCGTTGGATTGTACGCCCTTGTCAACGTTAATGCGGTAGATATCCCGGTTGGCTTCTGTTACGATTGTTTTTTGTGGTTCTACGGTAGCGGATCCCACTTTTATGAAAACGGATTCTCCTGGACTGCCACCAATGCCCACAAGATTATCTGCTACATTGGAAGCTATTTCAAGGGAAAAGCGAGCGTTGTACGTGGTATTGGGCGCCAAACCGTCCACTTTCTTTTTCAGAAACATAAAGAGGTCATCACTGCGGTTGGTGCCTTTTAGTTTCAGTGCCATTTGATCGGTATCCAATGGCTGCGGCAACGTAGTACGTTCAAAACCGAGCTCAAATAAATCATCTTCCCCAACATCATAATCCGCAAAACCGCCTTGCCAACTGTTCCTGTCCAGGTCAAAATTGTCATTGATCTCCAGAACATCATCGTAGGTCACAGTATCATCATCTGAACTACATCCCACGCAAATAAGTAGGGCAAATGCTGACATCAAAGCGCAAACAGTTGGGATTTTTAGTGCTATCATCATATCATTTTAATATATCCTCTATTTTAAAATAAGGCAAGGTCGTTGGGTCTCAAAGAGTATTTTTCTGCGTACCCCTGGTTGAAAGAGACGTTCAAAAAAGCCATGTTCCCTATAGACCAAGGCCAACAAATCCATGGGGTATTGCTCCAAGAATGAAATGATACCCTCTTTTGGGTCATCATTCTGGAACACATGAAAGGTGGGCTTTACTTCCTTTAGGGCTTCTTTATAATGGGCCACCACATCCTCTTTTTTAAAGGTAACATCATCCCCTTCCGCAATGTGGATGATACGCAATTTGGCCCCGCTTGTCCTGGCAATGGCCTCTAAAACAGCTAACCCCAAGGAACTGTGAGTGGGCTCTGTATCTAAGGCCAAGCCTATGCTATCCATTGGCATAGGGGCATTGGCACTGGGCACCACCAAAACGGAACAAGGGGCTTTGCGACTCACTTTTTCGCTGATGGTGCCCATGAAAAAGCCCTCGATTTCTGAGGCGCCATCCGTACCAATGACGATCAAATCTGCTTTTTCCTCCTCGGCTAAGGTGCAAATGGCCTCTACTGGGGTTCCAAAGGCAATTTGCGCCGTATGATCTACCGTAGAAAGCTCGGGTATCTCCTGAATATGGTTGTGGAGTTTTTTTTCATTGATATTTCTGAGCGTAACCACATCCATATCCGCAGGGTGGGGCATGGTGGACATGGAGGCCCCGGCACTTGGAGCGTAATTAACAGTATAGCTGTTCAGCAATATTAGGTGCGCATTCAACTTCCTGCCCAAAGAGATGGCGTACTGGAGTCCTGTTTTGGCAGCTTCGGTATAATCCAACGGTACAATGATTTTATCAATTTTCATTTTCTATTATGTTTTGATGTCGTCAGGGTGTTTTTTTGACAATACGAGTAACAGAGAAGCTACCTACAATAGATCAATTACTTTAATGGTTATCCTTTGAATGTTGATGCTATTGCCCCAGGATCCAAAAAGGAGCAACTGTCCTCCTGTTTTAGATGACCCCACAGAGCGGCTAGACTTCTTTTATGATGAAAAAGCCATCATTGCCCTTGGCTTGGTACAAGGGAAGGAAAATATGGCCTTGGTGCTCACTGTAGATAGGCCTGCCATTTTGGTGGGCCAGCAATTGGCCTTTGTGCACAGGGTCAAAATTCTGAAATCCGGGTACCATTTCAAAGACATCCCCTTGATCAAGACCATGGCGGTATACGATTTCAAAGGTCTTTTGACCAGGTGCATTATGCGTACTGAAATGTTCCACACATTGAGGATAGCAGGATAGGGCTTCCAGATCAAGATGAAGGGCTTCTTTAAGGGCCAACCAGATCATGCCCTCATGGTTTTCAATCGCGGAACGGCTTGTATGTTGTCCACCTTCAAAAACGAAGCCCGTAAGACCGGTCCTGCTGAGATAATGGTCTATATCCCCCTGAATGAGATCACTGAAGCCCCTAACGATATAGGTGGGAAATTTGTGGGCCCAACTATCATTGTCATTCACTTCCTGAACTGAAATATAGGGGAGACTTTTGGAAGAGGTGGTGTGGCAGTCTAGAAAATAACGTTTTCCAAAATGCTGGGCAGGGTAGTTTTCCAGAGTGGAAATGATTTGTCTCATTTCTTTCTGTTCGTGGGTCTGCGGTATGTTTTGCGCTATTTTTTCATTGGTCCAGACCCGGTTGAGGTCCTCTTCTATGTACCGCACGTCTTTTTCAAGTGCCGCTAGGTTACCCGAGATGCCCACCACTTTCCCATGTACGGTGGGGTTGTCCGTGGCCAAGGTTCTGAATACATTTTGCAAGGCAATGACACCACTGGGCTCATTGCCATGAATACCTGCGGTAACGAACAAAAGGTCCCCTTGGGCACCCGTACCGTATTCCCCTATGATCCTTGATGGTTCTTTCATTGGTTTCGTATTTAGTGCAAGGTTGCCAATACCTTATTGGGAATGTGGTTACCGTGCATTTGTTTATATTCTATTTTTCTTTCTATGGCCTTGATGACGGTTTCCGTGAAATCGGGAAGACCGATCTCACTGAATTTGGAAAGTCCGCCGGGGCTCAGTACGTTGATTTCAATGAGTTTGTCCTTGACCACGTCCAGACCGATCAGAAAAAGTCCGTCCGCAATGACACGTGGGGCTATGGTGGCCACTATGCGTTCCATTTCTGGGGTAAGGTCACTACTATCTGCGGTGGCCCCTAATGCAAAATTGCTGCGAAATTCCCCCTCACCACTTACACGGCGTATGATGGCCTTTTTGCCATTTTCTTCCAGAACCCTACCGTTCATGAGGAGTATGCGCACATCTCCCTCTTTGACTTCTGGCAAGAACTCTTGGGCTATGATATAGCCCTCCGTGGTCAGGGTACTTAGAATTTGGTTGAGGTTTTTCTGATTTTCATCGATGAGGTATACATTTTGCCCCCCCGAGCCCTCCAGCGGTTTTAGCACCATTTTTTTGTTGTGCTCTTCCCAGAACCCCATAATATCCGCTTGGTTACGGGTAATGATGGAAGCCGGTTTTATACTTTTGGGCAATTCTTCAAAATAGAGCTTGTCTATAAAGGCGTTGGAAAGCGCATAGGCGTCATTCAGTACCAAGACCCCCAATTGCTGTATCATTCGCCCAAAGGCGATGCCGGAGTGTTCTGCCCATTCCCTGCCTGCGCGTTCCTCTGTAGGGTTGTTCCGTATGAACAGCACATTGAGCTCCGTTGCCATAACGCGCTGTTTTAGGGCATCGTCACTTTGCAATTCTTCCAGATAGTGCTGAGCGGAGGCCACCTCTTTTTCTTTTTGCACGCTCGTGGTGTCCACAGAGATGGTTCCCCTATTGTCCAAATTAAAGCCACCTACTCCAGTGGCATGGACCTCATGGCCCATGATGTGTGCTTTGGCCATAAGGGCTATGGATGTGCCACAGCTTTCCGTGGCTATCTTATTCAATACAAAACATATTTTCATCTTTTGGATTTTACATGGTTTCCAGGGTCTTGTCACAAGCCATTTCAGAAATGGGAAGCCCTTTTTTAATTTGCTCTATTTTGGTTTCAAAGTCCTTATGGTCCAGATACCGGGGAGTTAGCACCGGTGGCCTAAGGACGTTTCTTTCCGTTAGTTGTTGGATTATTTCTATATGGTGAAACCCAAACTTACCGGAAAGCAGGGCCTTCAGTTCTCCGCCCTGCTGGATGTACGCTCTCAATTTCAACAGGCCTTTGAGGTACATGATATCCTTAAGTAACCCACCGCCTTGCATAATGCGAGACGTAATATTGAAGGCCCTTCCTGCACTGAAGCCGTGAACGTTCATTAATAGGTTGAAAATGGATTTGAACTTTTGGCCTTCTAAACGGGCCTTACCGGCCAAGACCCTTCCAGCCAAGGTGCGCAACCTATTGGTGGTGAGGCCTCCAACAACGAATTCTGTGAAAACGGCCAGTCCCTCTTGTAGGGTATCATAATCCGCAAGGCCAATACTGAGCAGTCTAAAGGGTTGTTGCCTACCATTAAAGTGGGTAAGGACGTGGGTTCCTATCTCATGCTGGATCAGTGCTTCAGCCTCTTTGGGCCCCACCTCAAAATCTGATGGGACGTACAGTTCTCCATGGGAGACCATCATTATGTTCACATCATCACGTATGTGGACCTTGCAAGAAAAACTACTGCTCTGTGCTTTGAGATAGGCAAACTCCTTTTTGGCCAATGCGGCAAACTGGTACGCGTCCAATATGCCGTTATCATCTTCTTCAGGACCTTGCTCCGGTAGGTGCTTCAGAATATGCTCGGCCTCTTGTTGCAGTTCGCGGCCAATGCCCCGGTGCAGCCGAATGCTGTTGTAGAAAAAATTGGAGGTGCCCCGTTCATTGAGCATGGTGATCTGATGGTCCAGTTCCTCCCTTTTTTGTCGGAATATGAAGGAGAGCACCGGGTCTTCCACTTTTTCTATCTTCAGCGCGTACAACCTTCTTTTCACCACATCTGGATCTATGGGCAATAAGCGGTAATGATAGTCCAATAGCCTTGTATGCCCGCTATCCATGAACGTTTTCTTTATGTGGTAGATGTTGGAAGGTGATACGAGCCATAGGAACTGGTACGAAGCCTCCGTTGCTGCCAATTGGCGATCTATTTCAAATACTTTTTCTTTGGGGTAACGCTGGCCCAGATTGGTGTAACTGCGCACCCCACATACGGTCTGTATACGTATGAAATGAAATACGGCCTGCTGTAGGGCCTTGGTGAAACATTGGTGGAAACCCCTAAAGAATACGGGGTACAGTTGATTGTTCTTGTTTCGGTAAACGGGTGGTATGGACAGCCCCAAAAGGAGTATGCCAAAACGTTTGGTCTGCTCGGGCGTCAAGAGGCGCCTTCTTCCCTTGGGATGCCTATCCAAGGTGTCCGTAATGCGGGTGGTTATTTGGGTACCCGGTGAGAGTGCATTGATCGGCTGTAAGCCTTTCTTAAGCGCCTTTAATGTTTTGGGGACTTGTTCGGCAGGACCTTTAATGACAAATTCCGTACTTTCAACATCGCCAGAACTGACCTCTAAAATCAAATAGGCCTTGTATTTGGCCGAGAACTGCTTGGCAAGGGCACAAAGTAAATCTTGGTAGCCTTTAAGGTTTTTACGGCCTACCACCAAATAACATGCCTCACCCAAAACCAGCTCACGAGTGCCCACGTCCTTATTTTTTTTGCGGTAGACGATGAGGTAGGGCAAACCGCTCTCCACATGTAAAAATCCACCCCCGGGCAGGCGGCGGTCAAATTTACCTTCGGCGGTCTTAAGATGTTTAAGGAGTTGCTTAATGTGCTTATCGGAAAGATTTTTGCTCTTGGGCATGGTCTGTTTTTCGCCATCATTTTTATGGTGTGTCAAATGTTGGCATTCATGGCCAAAAGTATTGACCATAAAAATTTTGTTTTTTGCTTGATTTCGTTTCCAGGCCTATCTTTGAAAGGCTGCCACAGACCCATGGCTCAAAGGGTTAGCAAAGGGGCGAATGTTCCCTTCCAAAAAAAATGGGTACGTTTTATGGAGAATGGTGCTAATTCCGCCTTAAGGAAATCAATCGGTTTTCATTAAAGGGAAAAGTAAATCATTGATTGACTTCATTTCATCACCGTCTGCAAAAATGAAAAAATACAATTTGATGGGCCCGCTCAATATCCTTATCTTATAGGGAACAGTGCCTACGGATGGAGCCCTTAGGATATTTTTTAAAACGGCCTTGGGAACGAAAATACATCCGGCCAAAAAATGGGAATGCTTTGACAACAAGGAAGAAACAGTACCAAATTGCTTTTGCACTTGCCCTAATCACCATACTCTATAACATTGTGGAAGGGTTTATCTCCGCATATCTTGGTTTTGAGGATGAGAGCTTGGCCCTTTTTGGCTTTGGGGCAGATAGTTTCATAGAGGTGATATCTGGCATAGGTATTGCCCATATGGTCCTGAGAATCACCAAAAACCCCGAGAGCAAAAGGGACCGATTTGAAAGGACCGCCCTGAGAATCACAGGATTCGCCTTTTTCACTTTAGTGGCGGGATTGGTCATTACCAGTGCCTATACCATTTGGACGGGACATAGGCCGCAGACCACTTTTTGGGGCGTTGTCATTGCGCTCATCTCCATTCTTACCATGTGGTTCTTGGTCATTGCCAAGCGCCGGGTGGGACACCAATTGGATTCGGCCCCCATTTTGGCGGATGCCAATTGCACTTTGGTCTGTGTGTACATGTCCATCATCCTGTTGATCAGTAGTGCACTCTATGAACTTTTTGGAATGATGTACATAGATGGCCTAGGAACTTTGGGACTGGCCTATTTTGCCTTTACCGAAGGCCGGGAATGCTTTGAAAAAGCGAACTCGGACAAGGTGTGCTGTTGTGATTGATAGGTACTATAGGTGTTGCCCTGCAAAAAAGGCAAAGGGAACGATCATTTAAGTTCTATGGTCTGTTGGGTCTTTGCGCTTCTAATGGCCGCATCCAATAATTCCATGACGATCATATTGTTGGCCAGAGAAGAGAGGTCGTATGCCCCCACTTGGACATCTCCACGTATCACGGCAGAAAAATAGACAAAAGGGTCATTGTAGGGACCGTCACGTTCTGGCAAGGTCATTTGTTCCTCATCAAAGCCATCATACCCAGAGGCCACACGAACGCGCAGGTCGTTTCTATTGTCCGCGTAGATGGCACCTTTTAATCCATAGATTTCCATATCCTTGCGTCCTATGGGCCAATTCCAAGAAGCTTGGATCACCGCCACCGTTGTGCCGTAATCCAAAAGAATGATGGCCTCATCATCTACTTTTGGGTTATTTTCGGGCTGTTGTTGCATGGTAATGGCCGTCACCTTCTTGGGCCGCTCGCCCTCCAAGATCCACGTAAGCAGATTGGCCCCATAGCAGCCAAAATCAATGATGGCACCGCCCCCGTTCTGTTCAGGGTCGGTGAGCCATTCCAGAAATTCTTGGTCCACCCCAATTTTCTTGGGTCCCCTATGCCCATCGCGCACCACCACTTTACGTAGGGCACCAATCGTTGAATCCTGTTTAATGAGTTCGTAGGCCTTGTGGTTGGTAGGATACCACGTGGTCTCATAGTTGGTCAACAAATGTATGTTGTGTTCCTTGGCCAATTTTTCCATTTTCCGCGCATGCTCCAGACTTACTGCCAAAGGTTTTTCCACCATGACATGAATGCCCAATGGGGCGCATGTTTCAACAATCTTCAAGTGCTCATAAATACTTCCAAAGGCCGTGACCGCTTCGGGCTTTTTGGCCGCAATGAGCTCGTCCATGGAGTCATAGACCATATCCATGGGAAACTCATACTGGGTGGCATACCTTAGTGCGAGGGCCTTATCCGGTTCTACAATGCCTACAATTTCAAAAGCCTCTTGGGGCGTATTGAAAATCCAGTGCACATGGGTGTGCGTTAGTCCAATGACGCCGATTCTGACTTTTTTCTGCTGCGGGTACATTTGGGATGTAAAAAGCAAGATGGCCAATACGGGAAGCCATTTAAAGGCCCGTTGATTTTTAGGTAGTAGTGGGGGTCTGTCCATAGGTTTTTATCATCACGTTCATTTTAGGAATACCTCTTTTCCAGCGGTGGTATGGATTAGGAAGTTCAAGATAGGAAGAAAAATGTCCCATTACCTTAACCACCGCTATGGTTTTAAGAAATGCCGGGATGTTTTAATGGACAAGGGAAAAGTGTCTATGATAATTCAGCCCCTTCACTCGCTTAGTTTCAGTAATTGAATGTCCTTGAATTCCACGGGATGGCCTTCTGCCTGCAGGGCTATATACCCTTCACTTATTATCCGCGGGTGCCCTTTTTCCATAAGCGCACGGGCGAATTCATCCGTGTCGTCATACTGGGGTTTGGAATAGGCCATAACCACCTGCCCGTTGATTTTATGGATTATTTGATTGCTTCCGTGTACTTCAATCTCCATGTGCACCCAACTGGAATCATCAATGGCAGGATAGTTTGAATTTGTGCAGTGTTGTGTGATCAAACGATCGTCCATTTCAACATGGGTACCCGCAGTGCACACATTTCCCGTAAAGCGGTCCGTTTTTCCATCACCGCCTAGGATCTGGGCTTCTACGGCCACCAGTAGTTGTTGGTCTACAGGGAGTTCCGAAGGATGGGGGGCATGATATTTTATACCACTGTTTTTAAAGGCCCAAGAAGGTGCGCCGGGCACCGCGTCTCCCACAAAGCGATACTGTAATTTCAGTCTGTAGGCCGAAAGCTTTTCCTTATAGAAAAGGTGTCCAAAATTATTGTCAAAGTGCGTGTAGTTCCCATAAGAAGCGATCAGCTTGCCTTCGTTTACCTGAAAGGTGTTGCGATAATTTACGCCGTATGCTTCTCCTGTAAATTTTGGTGACCATCCCGTAAGGTCCTTTCCGTTGAAAATGGTGATCCATTTCCCATCTTGTTGTTGCGCATGGCTGTGCATACATATAAAAACGAGCACAAGGGCAATGTAAAACGGCGCTTTTATGCTTTTCATTATTTGGGTTTTGGGTTTGACGATCTGCCTGTAAGATAATGAAAAATCGCCGCTCTCTTAACCAGATTCTGGTGGTTCCTCGCATCACGGGGTGTCCACCCTTTATTGTACTCTGTAGCGGGCCCTGGGATACCTCTTGTGAAGTTGAGTAGGTTCTGGGGCTGGTATTTGTCGTTTTGTACATGAGGTAGGCTGATGCAATGCCAAACGCCCATGAAAAACCATGCCAGCGGATTGGGAATCCCCATATTGGACATAGGTCGGGATTCACGTAATAGTGGACACTGCCATTGTTCATATCACATGGATTTTGGTCCGTTTACGTGGATGGAAGACCATAAAATCAGAAAAAACCCAGTGCGGACACGGGGTTTTCATTTAAACCAATCAGATAAAGACGGATTGGTTCACTGCCTGATTTTTCAACGACTTAAGATCAATAGGCCGTTTGGTTCATGCTCCTATACTCTGGCCGTTCATATAGCGAAACATCATCGGATTCTTGATGCGCCGGTGCTAAATCAAGGTTTTGATCACGGTTGTAGGACTCCAAAACGTTCGTCTCATAATGTCTATCGATCATCGAGCCTTTCTTGATCCGTTTGGTCTCTGAAAAAATGGTACGGCTAATTTTTGGGGTATGCACTATTTCTTCATCAATCTGCAAATCCACCATTCCTACTGGAATAATGCCGTGGTTTTCGCCCTTCTTGTTCAAGAAGCCGTGCACGCCGTCATCGGCGGAACGGGAGAAAGGTTTGTGATCATCTTGGATTATATTCCCATCTACTTCCACATCAAGATAAACAACGCGTTTGTCTTTCTTACTGATCAAGAGATTATCTACCGTGCCAAGGACTATCCCGTCGTTGTCTTTTACTGGCCATCCGCGCACATCTTTATCGCTGTCGGAAACCTTGTAATCGGAGAGTTCGTGTAAATAAAATAAGTTTCTTTCTGTAGTATCTTTACTCATGTTTTTCTTTTTTATGATTTTGAATTCATTTTTTTCAGCACATCCGCCGCTTCGTCAAAATAATGGTTCACTTTTTCTTTTTGATTCAAAGTGAGCACTGCCGGATCAATGCTTTCCGCGGCGTTACGTACTTCATCCACTTCATCTGATAGCTTTGGAAACTTTTCTTCCTGTACTTTTTCAATGATACTGGTAATGGATAGGTACGCCTGCTTTATTTTATCGGCATGGTCTACGTCCATGGGGTCATTGGTGATGGCCTCTGCCTTCTGCACGGCCGATTGTAGTTCCTGATTCACGTCAATGTCAGCAACAACAGCTCGTTCAATGGTGGCATTGACCAGTTTTACCATTGCTTCGCTTGTATATTCGTGGTCCAGGCCCATTTTTGATTTGTCGCCGATGAATGCCGCGAATTCCGTTAGCTCTCTATCGGGATTCTGTTTGATCTCGGCTTTGGCGGCTTCCATGGCCGCTGCCCTTGGATCTTCATTGGTTGATACATCGGAGACCTCGCCCTCTTCGGTAGAGACCTGTTCTATATCATCGATTTCAGGGGCCCCATCGGTATCGGCCACTAAAAACCAAGCAATAACCCCGATGGCCAAAAGGCCACCAAGAATCCAGCCCCAATAATTGTTTTTCTTTTCTACTTTAATTTCTGCCATTTTCCTATTTTT
>CAKZLG010000315.1 GCA_937125035.1 uncultured Maribacter sp.
TTGATGTAGGACGGACAGCAATACCGTACCGATAAACAACCCAATAATACCATGCAACAGTACCCCTCCCAGCGCCCCTAGCATGATCAAGACCATAGGCGTTTGCAAGCCTTTTGCGAGCAATATGGGCTTTAAAACATTGTCCAATAGTGATATTAAAATGATATATATCGAAAAAATAGTGGCCGCTAATGTGCTATCCGATATGGAAAACGCCAAAAAGACCGTAGGTAGCACTACCAAGGTCACCGGTACTTGAATGATGGCGGCCAACATGGCCAGAAACGCGAAGATCGTGGCACCGGGAATCCCCATGAACTGAAATCCAAGGTAACATAAAAATGCTTGGATCAATGCCACAAACAGGACCCCTTTTACTACGTTCCTTATGGTGTCTCGGGCAACCAGTAATAATTCAGGACCTTTTTTTGCACCGGCGAGTTTGCGGCTAAAATCGCAGGCGGATGTATAGGCCCCTTTGGCGTTGGACATAAAAAGGGTTGCGATGATGAGGGAAAATAAAAAAGTCAGTACAGTGCCTAGAATGCCTGTAAAGTTCCTTGCTAAAACACCACCTTTCTCCATCAAAAAGTCTTTGTGGTCTATGGCATATTGTTTGGAGTTCTCAGAAAGTGCTTTCCAATCGGAATAAATCCGTTCGCCCATTATGGGCCATTCCTTTACCTGATCCGTAGGTGGGGTAATTTTTAATTCATTATTTTGAATTGCATTCAGCGTTTTACTTACGCTGCCAAATAAGGACGAAACAGATGAATAAGTGGGTATGATCAATAAGGCGACCAATAGGATTGAAAATAGGGATTGTACCCTTTTCTGATGCCTTTTCCCAAAAATACCACCTACTTTGGTGTATAAGGGAAACAAGGCCACAGCCAAAATAATGGCCCAGGACAAAACGGCAATAAAGGGCTTGATAAGAAAAAAGCCCCAGAGCAGTAATAATAAAATAACAATGATTCGAATCAATTGATTAATGGTAAATGTTTTCATGGAATTATTGGTTTAGTTCTGTTGTTGCCAACCGCCACCAAGCGCTAAATACAGGGATACGACGGATTGTAATTGTGATTTATAGCTTTCGGATGCCGCCAATTGTGCGCCATAGAGGGATGTCTGAATGTTTAAAAACTCTAAAAATGAGGTCGCACCCTCAGCATAGCGTACCCAAGCCAGATCGTAGGCCTCTTCTGCCAGTGCCAGCTGTTCTTTGCGGATCGCAACTTCCGCTTCAAAGGTCTCAATGGCTATCAAGGCATCTTCCACTTCTTGCAGGGCAATAAGATAGGATTGCTCGTAATCCAATACCGACCTGTTCAATTGTTCTTCTTCTATTGAAATGGTATTGTTGATGCGATTCGCATTGAAAATTGGCCCCACAAGGTTTCCCAGTAAATTTCCAAAAGTGGCAGTGGGGCTCAACACTTGGGCTCCTACATTAAGATCAATTTGAAAATTGGGATATTTCAACGCCTCGGTAGCCCCAAGCCTTGCCAGTTGTGCCTTTAATTGAAGTTCTGACCGTAGGATGGAAGGGCGACGGCGTAACAAATCTGAAGGTACGCCCACCGGTAACTCCGATGGGAAAATTTGCTCTTGCAGCTTTTTTCCCCTTTCGATGGATTTGGGCACCCTTCCCAAAACCGTACTGATCCCGTTTTCCAATTGTTTTCTGCCCCGGTATAAGGCCTGCAAAGTAACTTGGATGTCCTTTAGGCTGATATTGATTTGGTTGAGGTCTACCTTTGAGATAAAACCACCGTCATAACGGGCATCGATAACCGCTTTGTAGGCTTGCATGGAAACTTCCATTTCCTGTGATACAAAGATTTTATTGTCAATATCCCTTAGCGTAAAGTACAGGTTCGCTATTTGCGCCACTAAGGTAGCTTTTACTTCAAAGGCCGCCATTTCCGTGGCCAAATAAGCTTGTAGTGCAGCTTCGTTTTGGTTGGCGATGCGTCCCCAAACATCCACGGTATAGGAAACCTGGCCCACGGCAGAAATCGAATTTTGGATATTGGGAAGAATGGAGTTCTTGGCAGATTCCGCACTAACGGCATAATTGAGCTGCGGATACAGTTGCGCCCTTGTAATCTCCAATTGCAGTTGTGACTGCTTTATCCCGATGATGATATTTTGAAGTGGTAAATTGCTGTTAAGCCCTTCGGAAATGAGGTCCGTTAAGACCGGGTCGTTAAAAAAGTTCCACCATTCCCTGTCCGCCAAACTTGGGCCGTCTGTGCGCTGTGCTGAAAATGAAACAGGAACTTCCACTTCTGGCGCCACATACTCCTTTTGTAGGGTGCAGCCAAACAAGCAAAGGCAGGCCAGTGCCAGACCCATAAAGCTTCTTTTATTCCGTCTCCTTTCCATACAACCTTGGATCGTTAAAATACATCATTACTTTATACGCCACAATGACGTAAACCACGGCGAGGCCAATGCCAAATAAGCGTATGGCCACCAAACCGCCCGCTTCGTCACTGGAGCTGGCAATGGTACCCATCACTACAAAAAACGCCCTGTAGGCAATGGCAAAAGCGGGGGCGCTGGCTTTATTGGAGTGCATGTGGTAGGTGAAATAAATACCCGCGCCAATGATCAAAAAAATATAAAAGGAGAACGTTGGGGTGATCGTAAGCAGATTATAGGCCAAAATGGCAAAAGTGCCTCCCAAAAAATTGGCAACGATAATGACGAGGGTTTTTTTTGATTTATAGATGGATGGGTCCATTCCCAAAATAAGAATGAACACCAAGGTGATGAGCATGCTATTGGGTCTGAAAAAATAAAAATAAAGTACTATGGGCATCAATACGGCCAAACCGTTCAAGGCTATCTTGCCGACATCAAATTGAGGGCCGTCTTCATTGACCTTTTTTGTATTGGTGACCTCATTTAGGGGTTCTGGAAAAAAGAGGAATGCCAATTGGGTGAATATGAGGGCTATGGCCAGATTTACGATCATGGCGAACAACACTACATCGCCCAAGGGTGCCGCGGTCAAGCTTAAATAGGGCAACAAGAGCGTTAAGATCAAAAACAGCATGCGCAGTACCTCCGGTATATGCACCCAACGAAAGGTCCAGTAAATGGCCAGACCCAAAATTAAGAGGGTCGCCGAGGGAAAATCCTGCACAAAGCTTCCCAGCACTAAGCCGAAAAGACCTAAAACAAACAACCCGAAGAGCGCAGCGATGGACTTTAATACGCCAAGCGCTTGTTGTCCTTTTTCCAAGAACATTACGGCAAAAAGGGCGGACATGTAGGGTGTAAACGTATTGGTGGCCATAGCGAACAGCAAAGCACCGACCACCCCGAACAAGCAACGTACCATGCCTCTTCTTCTAGCGGACCTATTGATGTGTAGACTGAGGTTACCTAACATAGGAAATCTTAGAGGTTAGCCACATCTTAAATTTTGCGAGCGTGTTCAACAAAAAGCCATCCTCGGCATAGACCACCACATCTGCCTGGCTGCCTTGGCGCAATTTTTTGTACACCTCCTTGTTTTCCAATTCAATGATGACCGGAAAACGCTGTTGTTGCCGCAACCAGCCCTGTTGGCCTCTTACGGTGGGCAGATCACCGGCGTTGGTGGTCTGCGTCTTTACGCCATAGGCAATGCTCGCCACTCTGGCCTTATAGACCTCACCAGCATCAATATCAAAAGTAATGGCCGCTTCATCATGTACATTGATATGGGTAAGGTTGTTTTCGGTGAAATTGGCCTGAATCCAAATTGTGTTGTTTGAAACTAAAGAAGCCAATGGTCTTCCGGC
Source organism: uncultured Maribacter sp. (assembly GCA_937125035.1). GTDB lineage: Bacteria > Bacteroidota > Bacteroidia > Flavobacteriales > Flavobacteriaceae > Maribacter. The sequence goes on from CAKZLG010000315.1 coordinate 3,804, forward strand.
CGATGCATAATATCCCGTATCTATATTAAAACTTTCTATGATGCCATCCGATGGTGCCGTAATTATGGTATGCGCTAAATCCCAATCGGCCTTTTCCATTTGGTTCAAAGCACCTTTCACCAACGGATTATCGGCATCGGTTGGTCCCAGTGCCGTTTTTTGCCCCTCTAGATTGGCCTCTGCGGTCTTAACACGTTCAATTGCCGTTAAATAAGAAGATTCCGAACGGTCCCTGTCCGCTTGTGAAAAAGCACCTTCGTTCTGTTCCATCACCCGTTGGGTGCGCTCCCAGTTCTTTTTGGCACGCTGTAGATTCACCCGTGCACTGTTCAATTGTGCGGCGGCGCCCTTTAGTCCGGAGAGTCCGGCTGTTAGGTTCTGGGTAACATTTTCCAGATTGGTTTCGGCCTGCTTTACCGCAATTTCGTAAGGTGTCCGATCTATGACAAACAAGGTGTCGCCCTGTTTTACTTCGGAATGTAAACTTACATGGACCTCTGTTACGTAACCGCTCACCATGGGCGCCAACGGTAAGCTCAATCCCTGCACACGGGCTTGGTCCGTGGCCGGTGTAAAGCGGCTGGAAAGCACACTGAACAATAGGATGACGAAGGTCACCGCCAAGACAATGATGCTCACTTTTTTAGCAGATTTCTCTTTTGCCATTAAATTGAATTTAAACTTTTATAAATCTGTTGTATCAAGGAATACATCATGGCCGTGGACCAGCCAATGAGCATAATGCCGTTAATGGCCTGGATCCCGGACAGTAAGCGCCAATGCCCCGTTAAAAGCACGTCGCCGTACCCCAAGGTGGTAAACGTAACCAAGGAAAAATACCAAGCCTCCGAAAAACTGGAAAAAATCAAACTGGTTTCGGGAACGAGCCGGTAAACCAACGCCCACAACAAGGTCTGCAATCCGTGTAAGAGGGTAAAGAACAGAAAGGAAAAAATCAATAACCGTAGGCCTACAGTGGCAATGGGTGTTGGATGTTCCGATTTGAAATTAGGAGTGATTCTTTTTATCCAGAATACGTTGCCATAGGCTTGTACAATCACATTAGTGATTATTGTTGCAGTGCCTAAAAGGAGTAATGGAACCATAGGGTTCTTTGCTAGTCGATATTCTGTTAATAATCTGCAATTTATAGAATCTGTTCTTAATTTATTGTGATTTTCAAAAAATGGTGATTCTGTATAATATTGGCTTTTAGAATAAACGACCACGGTCATTATGAGTTTGGGAGCCTTTTGCACAGGCGTACGGATATTGAGATTAGCATAAATCGTAATTTTAGGGCTTTGGTCAAAGCTGGTTTCACTGGATCTTAAATTTTGCCAACGTGTTCATTTTGTTTTTCTTCAAATTTCAAACATCATCTCTTATCGTATAATGGTCTCTTTTATACAAGACCTCGTTTAATACGTTGGGAATTTGTATTTCTACTCTTTCGTATGGGTTTATCTCCAAAGTGCCTATTGGGATTGGTTCGTTACCTTTTATCTAAATAATTCCTTGACAGCTGTGCCTTGGGGTTTCCTGTTCACCGCTCTATGGAGAGGTCAGAACTGCCTTTTTCAGCTGAGTTGGAACAACCCTTTTTCTCAGATTTTAGCGGGCTATAATTTGTGATTGATGGTTTAAATTGAGCGTGTAAATCTTTCGTCCTTTCACAAAAAGTCCCGTTTTTCCATGGCCGTTTCATCATGCTTTCCTAAAGACCGTGTCATTATTGAAAAAGTATATTGCCCTACAGACAAGATAGTGGTAGTGCTTGTTTTACAGCGCCTAACTGTGACGGCAAAAAAAACAAAGTGATAACGGTTTGTAAATTGAGAATGGCCTACTGTTTGTAGCTCTTTATACTCTAGGTCTGCCAATACTTTAAAACCGATAATTATGACCCGGTATTAAATTGGGTAGGATATGCTTTTTGTCTCCAATACTTTAATATTAGATATCTGCCTCAACGTTCTTGTCGCCGCCCAACGCTACATTGGTAATCCATCGCATTACTCCTTCCGTTAGCAACATCACCGTTATTACGATAATAAATGCCAGTATTCCATGGAAGGGTCCTCCAAATATGATTTTGTCGGCAAACAAAAGTTCTAAGACCCATAATATCACAAATTTTGAGCTAAAAAGGAGCGCCCAGGCAGAGAAGAACCGCAAGCCTTTTCTTCCTTTTTTTAATAAATAGGAGCCTACCCCATGTTCAATTTGGAATGTGATTTGCAGCATTAGCTGCAAAACAATTGCAGTTAAAAGGGATATTGTAAAAGAACTGATTTGAACATTATCCCAATATTCGTTAAAAAGGTTTAATACCGTTAGATCGATTAAGATTGCGCTAACATAGCGAATGAACAGTAACTGTCGTCTCGTATACGATTTATAGTCGGGCGTGTTGGTAATCATGGGTGTTAAAATTTTTCCAAAGTTGGAACCCCAATATAGTACTTTTTTGGGTGGGTATGTTCAATAATCATGTGCCTTGTTATTGTTTTTTGTATTTGGGAGAAACACCAATATTTTTAATTGACCAACACACAATAATCGATATTGAATGTTATCTCAACAGTTCCTAATTTGATTTAGGAGGTAAAATAAAAACGGTGTTTAAAAAAAAAGGTACAACAGAATAGATGTAGCTGCCATCGGATTATTTGTTTTTTATGAGTATAATATATTGAAAATCAAATAAATAAGGAGTAATAGGGCAAAACTATCAAAATCAAGAATTTTTGGAATTGTGATGTTTTATGTTCGGGTGCTTATTTTTTGCATTTTTTAGTGGAAGTTTTTTCGCAATCACCTATTTTTAAAGAATCAAAAATCAATTTTCGAATTCGTTGTAAATCTTCCGAAGCCATACTATTACGATAGTATGAGAAACGTTTTTTGTTATAGGAATCGTTTCGCTGTTCTTATTGTGTTCTTCGGTAAAAGTGCTGAATACTTGGAAAGGAAATCAGAAGATCATAGAAATAATTTAGGATCAAAAATATGAAGCCAATAGCGTTTATATGCATTGCCTTTTTACTAGGTAGTTGCAAAGGGTATTTAACCAGTTCGCAGAATGTAAGCGAATCTAAAGAGCCCTACGAAAAGGTTCTGGTCTTAGGGCGTTCAAAAGACAACAGTGCACGGATACAATTTGAGAATCAGATGGTTGAAGAGCTAAAGGCAAATGGTGTAACGGCCGTTGCATCCTACACCGTTGATGGGACCAAAAATATAGAAAGGGAATTTTCTGAAAGTGAAGTGCAGAATGTGGAAAAGAAATTAATTGCGCAAGGATTTGATGGCGCCATAATTACCAACCTGATAAACGCGAGTGAATATACAGATGTAATCGCTGGGAATACGTCAACTATCATGGTACCGGCGCGTTTCGGTAGATTTGGTCGCTATTATGCGCATTATCCATTAACGACTTGGGAGCCGGACCAACTCGTAACCGGAATGAAATATGTGTTTGAAAGTAGTTTTTACAGCTTAAAAACGGGCAACGATGATAATTTGCAATGGATTGGGAGATTTGAGATCAAAGACCCTAGTTCCCTAATAAAAACTTCCTCTAATTATGCAAAGGAACTTGTGGCTACTCTAATAAAGGAAAGCATTACCAACTAATTGAAAGCAAAAT
>CAKZLG010000316.1 GCA_937125035.1 uncultured Maribacter sp.
GGAAACGTTGAACGTGGTGCCCATCATAGAGGACGCCATAGATCTCATGCGCACCACTTTGCGCCAGAATGGTGTGGAGTGTGAGCTCATCACAACAGGCCCAACCATATCCATGCGTATAGACAAGATCCAATTGACACAGGTACTGTTCAACCTCATTGTAAATGCCATTTACTTCTCCCCATCCGGCGGCACCATTCATGTACGCGTTATAGAGGAAAAGGACCAGGTTACCTTGGAAATAGCGGATGAGGGGACGGGTATTCCCGATGATGTGGCCCCACATATTTTCGATCCCTTTTTTACCAGCAAGCCCATTGGGGAAGGTTCTGGCCTGGGCCTCAGTGTGGTGCATGGTATAGTTAAGAGCCACCAAGGTACCATTACGCAGCGCAAAAATAGCCCCAAGGGCAGTATCTTTACCCTAGAATTCCCCAAAATGTAAACCGTTGCTAAAGAAGGAAAACATACTGTTGGTAGATGACGATGTTCAGATCTTGGAACTGTTGCAACGCCACTTAAAGGCCATGGACTACCATACCTTTAAGGCCGTTTCCGTAAAAGAGGCACTGTTTATTTTAAAGGACACTTCAATAGATCTTTTGATCACGGACATCAACATGCCAGGTGTGGATGGCATACAATTGGTAAAATACGTGGCCGAGCATTATCCCCAAATGCCCAAATTGGTGGTCACCGGTTTTCCCTCCGTGGCAGATGCCCTGAGCGTCATTCAATCCGGGGCCACGGATTATCTCACAAAGCCTTTCACCAAGACCGAATTGGAAACGGCCGTAAAAAAGGCCATGGCACTCTCAGGGCGGATAAAATCCACGAAAAACCAAACCCGGGCACAGGGCCATGCCGATATGATCGGGGCCTCGGCCGCATTCCAAGAGGTCACGGAGATCATTGAGCGGGTCAAGGACAATAGGGCCACTATTTTAGTGCGCGGGGAAAGTGGTACGGGCAAGGAACTGGTGGCCCGTGCCATCCATTATTCCGGAAAATATGCCCGTGCCCCGTTCGTTGCGGTGAACTGTGGCGCCATTCCAGAAAATCTGCTGGAGGCGGAACTCTTTGGCTACAAGAAAGGTGCCTTTACTGGGGCAACGGAGCAACGGAACGGGTTTTTTCAAGCCGCCCACGGTGGCACCCTGTTTTTGGACGAGATAGGCAATGCTCCCCAATCCGTGCAAGCCAAGCTCCTCAGGGCCTTACAGGAAAAAGAAGTGACCAAGGTGGGGTCTCGGAAACCGGAACAATTGGAGGTCCGGGTCATTGCGGCGACCAATACCGACCTAGAGGAGGCCATTGGTAAAAAAACATTTCGTGAAGACCTCTACTATCGGCTTACGGTAGTCTCCATATCCGTACCTCCCGTACGCGACCGCAAAGAGGACATTCCGCTTTTGGTACAGAGGTTCCTAGAGAAGTACGGGGTGGAATATAAGGACCGGTTTGTGCGGATTACGCCAAAGGCATTGGCGGTGTTGGAGCGCTATTCGTGGCCGGGCAATGTGCGTGAGCTGGAGAATGTGGTGCAACGCGCCATCATCATGTCAGACGGGGAGGTGGATGTGGAGCATCTTCCAAACAGCCTAAAGTACAAGATCCCGTTTCCGGAGCAAGGGTTGGTATCGCTTCGCGAAAAAGAAAGACAATACCTCCAAGAGGTACTTATGGCCATGGAAGGCAATAAGACCAAGGCGGCTAAAATCTTGGGCATTGACCGGAAGACCCTTCGCGAAAAGCTAAGATAGCACTGGGGCAAAACTACGCAAGTGGGGTATATTTCCCCCGTTCTAAATTCCTTCAACCTTTCAATATTTATTCTAAATACCGGTATATCAGCAATATACATATTTGAGTGTGGAGATCTATGAAGCCATGGCATGGGCTTTGCTCATTTGGATAGTGAAAACGAATCGGAATAGGGCCTCAATGAAGTACGGAAATCCAATCTTGGAAAAAAAGGATTTTGTGAAGCTGAAGAAAATGTTCAATTTTCATAGACATTATGAGGACTATGCGCACAAAGATGTACTGGATCGGTTAAAGGAGCGCATGGATACCGCCTTGGTCTTGGATGAAGGGGAAATGCCGGATGATGTGGTACGCCTGAATACGAAAGTAACCGTGGCCGATCGCGAGGGGCACAAACAGACTTTTTTCTTAGTGGGTCCGGCGGAAAGGGACCATCGGCAAGGGAATACTTCCGTGCTGAGCAGTTTGGGCGCCAGTGTCATAGGCTTGGCCCATGGCGATAGTACCCGTATTGGTGTACCTCCGGATTTTAGATATGTGCAATTGATTTATGTAAAACAGGCCCAAGCGCTAATACCAGGGACGCAGCGCGGCATGGAATTGTGAATAAGGCATATCGGATTTTTAAGTGCCTAGCGTATGTTTTGAAAAAAATAGCTACGGCCGTCCGAATAGGCAGGTCCACCAAAAGGGGATGCAACTCCGTGCATTGTGGCATCATGTTCAGGCGAGCCGTGGGAGCACATTTGTGTCCTACGCCATTTTTGGACAGCATAGGTTTGGGAGCGGAATATCAAAATACAATACCAAAGGTATTATAGCGATGCATTAAAGAATAAACAGAAGGAATATGATTTTTAAAATGAATCTACGGGAACGTATACATAGCGGCATTATTTTGGCCATCTCATTTTTATTGGTCTTGGCCTCCAATAGGCTCAACCGGCGGAATTTTTCCACTGTGGAGCATACGGTCAATACCGTGTTCAAAGATCGGGTGGTGGCCCAAGAATATATTTACAAGCTCAATAACCTTTTTCATGGTCTGGAAATGCAACTGGCCATTGGAGACCCTTTAGCTCCTACGGATGCGGCCCATGCCGAAATCAATATTTTGTTGGCGGATTTTGCCACTACCCAGCTCACGGCGGAAGAGGCCCAACAGTTTAGGGCCTTACAAAAAGAGCACGAACGCCTACAAACATTGGTGGCCTCCAACGTACCTCAGGAGGGCAACGAAAAAGCCTTACTTCTACAATCCATCGGCACACATTTAGACCAACTGGCCAGGATACAGTTGTCCGAAAGCCGAAACCTCACCCAACTCTCCAACAAATCCCTCCGTATGAACCAATTGCTTTCCAATTTAGAGATCACCTTTCTCATCCTATTGGGGCTACTGTTTCTTTTTGTGATGTTCAACAGAACCACTACGCCCCATCTCTTGGGCCATGATTCTGAATAAATTAAGACGATGTGAAAAATTTTTTGCGTAACCAAAAGGAGACCCGAACCAAAAGGATGAGGGCGGGCACCTCTACCAAAGGCCCAATGACCCCTGTAAAGGCCTGTCCGGAATTGAGACCGAAAACGGCTATGGCCACAGCGATGGCCAGTTCAAAATTGTTGCCCGCTGCGGTGAACGCCACAGCGGCCGTTTTGTCATATGTGGCACCCATGGCCTTGGTCATAAAAAAGCCAATGAGGAACATCAGGCTAAAATAGATCAACAAGGGCACGGCAATGATCAAGACATCCGTGGGGAGCTGCACGATCAATTCGCCCTTTAAGGAGAACATGACCACAATGGTGAACAAAAGGGCGATTAGGGTCATGGGGGCAATGGTGGGGATATAGGTGTTTTGATACCATTCCCTTCCCTTTAGCGGTACCCATATAACGCGACTGAGTAGGCCCAATAGAAACGGTATGCCCAAATAGATGGACACGCTTTCCGCAATGGTACCTATGGAGATGTCCACAAGAGCCCCTTCAAATCCAAAATAGGGAGGCAATACCGTTATGAACACCCAAGCGTAGAAGCTGTAGGCAAATACCTGAAAGATACTGTTCAGGGCCACCAATCCGGCGCCATAGGCACTGCTGCCCTCGGCAAGATCGTTCCAGACCAATACCATGGCGATGCAACGTGCAAGGCCTATCAAGATCAGGCCCACCATATATTCCGGATAATCCTGCAAAAAGGTGAGGGCCAGGACAAACATGAGGGTGGGCCCAATGATCCAATTCAGCACAAGGGAAACGGCGAGTATCCTCGTGTTTTGGAAGACCTTGGGCAATTGGGCGTAATCCACTTTGGCCAAAGGCGGGTACATCATTACAATGAGTCCCACGGCAATGGGAATATTGGTACTGCCATGGCTAAAGGAATCCATGAGTTGCGGAAAGGACGGGAAGGCATAACCGATACCCACGCCCAGCGCCATGGCCATAAAGATCCAAAGGGTAAGAAAGCGGTCTAGAAATCCGAGTTTTTTAGTGGCCATTACTTGTTTTTTATTTGGGAGAAGACATAGTAAAGTTCCGAAGCGATCTGCAGGCTTCGCTCTTTGTATTTTTCATCTTGCAGCGGGGTATGGTCATAGGCCTTGGGATCCTCGTACGTAAGGGGAATTCTAACGTCGGCACCTGCAATGAAGGGGCAGCCCTCATCGGCCTGGGAACAGGTCATGATGGCCGCAAATGCGGATTGGGGATTAAAGGGATCATCAAAAGTTTTTGAAAACCCGATGATGGCCTGGGCGTTCCTGTCATGTTTTATGGCGTAAATGGGGTTGCTGCCCTCTGAGAGGCGCTGGATCCCAAAGCCATGGTGCAGCAAGGTTTCCGCTACTTTTGGAAATAGGGCCGTGGCCTCCGTACCGCCGGAATAGCAAAAAAGGTGGGCCCATCCAAAATGATGGGCCAAGGTTTGGGCCCAGACCTGCGAAAGATGGCTACGCCTGGAATTGTGCGTGCAAATAAAGTTGAGCCGTATGGCTTGCTGTGCATTCAATTGCTTTTGAATGTAGTTCACAAGGAGGTCCAAAATGGACATGCGCTCTTTGCTAGGTTGGGATGAAGCCAATTGCGCAATGGTTTGGGCAAGGCGATCTGCATTTAGGGAGGTCATCATATTGGGTTGGATTTAACTGCGGTAATACAGGTATGATTGGGGTCTAGGGCCTAGCAACAATGGGTGTTCGTGGGTAGGTCTTGGTCTAAAAAGGGGATCATTTTGGCCTTCATGTCCATCCAATTGGCCGTATCAATACAATAGCACACACGGGTGCCCTCTACATTGCCCTTAATGAGGCCCATGCCTTTTAATTCTTTCAAATGCTGTGAAATGGTGGGCTGGGCCAGGCCAATTTCATCCACCAAGTCACCACAGACGCAGGAATTGAGTTTGAAAAGATGCTGAAGAATGGCCACCCGGGCAGGATGCCCGAACACTTTGGCAAATAATGCTATCTCATTCTGTTCCTCTGTGAACAATTCCGTTTTGGCCAGTCCCATATTCATCTATTTATTGCAATGTTACGATGAATAAAATTAGAGTGCAAGGAAGGGATGAAAAAAAGATAACCGCTTTTTTGTTTCTTTGCAGCTGTCAACCCACCACAAAAAGGCCGCATGCTCTTCAATTCGTTTGAATTTATCGTATTTCTCATTGTGGTCTTTGTCTTGTATTGGTTTGTCTTTTCCAAAGACCTCCGTCTTCAAAACGGGCTGTTGTTGGTGGCCTCCTATGTCTTTTATGGCTGGTGGGATTATCGATTTCTGGGCCTTATCCTAATGTCCACCATCGTGGATTATGGGGCCGGAAGGGCTTTGGGGCGGGCCCGTGGCAAGCGGGCCAGAAAGGTCATTTTGCTCTGCAGTGTGGTCTTTAACATTGCACTTCTTGGCTTTTTCAAATACTTTAATTTTTTCATTACTTCTTCGGTAGATCTTTTGGAAGCCTTGGGGTACACCGTCAGCAGCATCACTACCTTGAACATCATTCTTCCGGTGGGCATATCGTTCTATACCTTCCAGACCATGTCCTATACCATAGATGTGTACAGGGGGCAGTTGAAACCCACCAAGGACTTTGTCTCCTTCGCCGCTTTTGTCTCCTTCTTTCCCCAATTGGTGGCAGGACCCATTGAACGGGCCACCAATCTCTTGCCGCAGATAGCCCAAAAGAGGAGTTTTAGATATGCACAGGGGGTAGATGGGCTGCGGCTCATTCTTTGGGGGCTCTTCAAAAAAGTGGTCATTGCTGATTCCTTGGCGCCCGATGTGGATTATATCTTTGCCCATTATACGGATGTGGGCAGTGGTACCCTGATGTTGGGGGCGGTGTATTTTGCCATTCAGATCTATGGGGATTTCAGCGGGTATTCTGACATTGCCATTGGCGTGTCCAAATTGTTTGGGTTTGAATTGATGTCCAACTTCAGGTTTCCCTATTTTTCCCGAAACATTGCCGAGTTCTGGCACCGGTGGCACATTTCCCTTTCCACTTGGTTTCGAGATTATTTGTACTTTCCGTTGGGCGGTTCCCGGGTGGCCCGGCCAAAGGCCATCCGTAACGTATTCATCATTTTTTTGGTGAGCGGGTTCTGGCATGGCGCCAATTGGACGTTCTTGATCTGGGGCGCCATCCATGCCCTGCTCTACCTGCCATCCTTTTTTTTAAAGACCAATGCAAAGTTCAAGGGTACAGTGGTGGCGCAAGATAAGCGCTGGCCCACGGCTGCTGAGACCTTACGGATGATCACCACGTTTTCATTGGTCACCTTGGCATGGATTTTTTTCAGAAGCGCCAACGTTAACCATGCTTGGGGCTATCTGAAGGGTATTTTCACACAGTGGGAAGTAGGCCTTTCTATGACCAATGGCTTGGTCTATGTGGCCCTTCTATTGGTTTTTGAATGGAAACTGCGGCCCAATGAGCGGACCATTGTCTTTTCTGGAAAGCGGTGGGTGCGCTACGCCGTTTATGTGGCCTTGGGGGCGGTGATCTATCAAAAACTGTTCACGTCAGATATGCAATTCATCTATTTTCAATTTTAAATGGGCAAGTTCATTAAAAAGATAGCGGCGTTTTTTGGATGGATCTATGGGGGCTACCTCCTTTTAGTGCTCCTTTTCATCCTCTTCTTCCGTCTAGGGCCCTTGGGCTTTCACCCAGACCATGGTACCTTTGCCCAAGATTATCAACAGGCCTTTGCTAAGAGGAATGCGGACATGTTACTAGTGGGATCTTCCAGAATGGCCGCTTCTTTGGATGCTGATGCCATTTCAAAGGAATTGGGCCTAAAGTGCTATAATCTGGCCTTCAATCAAGCCAATCTCACCTATGTTCATGATGTGTTAAGTGCCTATTTGGCCAAGGGCGCTGAAGTTCCAACATACGTGGTTTTGGATGTGTCCTGGTTTTCATTTGATGATTGGCGACTATCCTATAAGGAATATGCAGCTAATTTCATATACCAGCATCCAGAGGTGTTCTATAAGGACCTGTTGCTGAACAAAAACAATGCCTTGGGCAGTGCCGGGCTCACCTTGGCCAGAAGTATGGAGCGCCACGGGGGAGACTATGTGGATTTTGATACCCGGCGCAATCGGTGGACCGATCAGGATTCCACAAAAGTGAATTATGAATTTAGTCCAAGCGACCCTGGCTTTCTAAGGACTTTTCC
>CAKZLG010000317.1 GCA_937125035.1 uncultured Maribacter sp.
CAAGGGGTGTGGGTGTAGCTTAATTATGTCTGTTTTCTTTTTGGTTCAGCAATTGCATGAGGTCCACGTCATTGCCCAAAAGGACCTCTGTGGGGTTAATGCGGCCTTCCAAGGGGCCGTTTTCCAATTTGAGCACGCCCCGCGGACAAACCGCGGAACAAATACCGCAGCCCACGCAGCTGGAGCGCACAATGTTTTCCCCCTTTTGGGCATACGCGCGCACGTCTATGCCCATTTCGCAGTAGGTGGAGCAATTGCCACAGGATATGCATTGCCCCCCATTGGTGGTGATCCTAAATTTGGAGAACAAGCGTTGTTGAAACCCTAGAATGGCCGCCATGGGGCAGCCAAAACGGCACCACACCCTATTGCCGAAGATCGGATAGAACCCCGTACCTATAACGCCTGAAAATATACTCCCGATCAAAAAACTGTATCCGCGGCGCAGACTTTCGCTCTTGAATAAAAAAATATGGCCCTCATTGCCAAAAAAGTGCAGGCCGAGCAAGACCATGATGATCACAAAATAGCCCACGGCCCCGTATTGGGCATCCTTCTGCAGTTGCTCTCGCTTAAAGAGCATGGCCCATGAAAAAATGGCGGTGAGGATAACGGCGCTTCCCACGAGAAAACTGGTCTTTGTGAGCCAGTATTTATCAGTATCGTTGCCCAAATAACTGTGCACCACGGCTATGGTCATGAGCGTCACGAAAACCACTACGCTGTGCACTACCCAACGTTCCACCTTCCAGGCAAATTTGGATTTATCGCTCAAGTGTCGAAATGAATCGCCGGCGGTCTCGGCCAGTCCCCCGCATCCGCAGACCCAGGAACAGTACCATCTTTTGCCGTATTTGTAGGTGAGGATGGGGGTGATCACAAAAATGGAGGCCACCCCAAAGAGCAATAGGGCCAGGCCCACGTCTCCTGCATCAATAAAGCCGTTTACTCTATACCGCTCAAAATTATAGTAGTTCAAGGGCCAAATGTTCTTTAGGTCATAATAAGGAAGGTCCCCATTTAGGCGGGCCATCAATTCTGGTATGAGAAAAGCAAAGCCCAGTTGAAAGAACATAACGCTCCATGTACGCAATTGCTCATACCTGTTGTGGCGGTATTTCCATAGAAACTTTATGCCAAAAGCCAATATGGCCAAGGTATACAGGGTGCCGTACACGAACCACTGGCTAGCGGGATTGCCGCTCAACGTATTACTGAGGGGGTCAAAGAGGGCTATGAGCCCGCGGTTGGGGCCATCCTTTACCAGGCCCAAATACTCCGGATAAAAGTAGAGGATGATGTAGAACAAGGTAAGTGCAATGCCCGCCATCCAGGCGAGGACTCCCCTGCTGGAAATGGACTTGAACCAGACCCCATCGTTTTTGATGCCCTCATGGGTATGCCCGTAGCTTCCATAAGAAAACCAAATGATGCCCACGAATAGGGTCGCCAAGGAGATGGACAACCAAAGAACGTTGTTGCCCAAATCCCAATTAAACAGTTGCAGCACCAAAATGGCCATACCGCTCATGCCCAGCACAACGGCCCATTTTTGATGGAGGTTGAGCGCTTTGGGCGGCTGTCCTGTAAGGGCCATGCTTTTGTTCAATGTTTCCATAGTCAATAGTATTGGTATTTGGTTATATACGCTGTAATATACGTTTCCAACTTTTTTTCTTGAGCTTTACCTTACTGTTTGTGGTACTATTGAAAGCGGCCACGATCATCTTTTCATAGGAGGTGTAGAACTCTGGGTCAAACTGGGCATCCCTTAGGTGTTCCATGACGTAGTGCACGTCTCTTTTTTCCGTTAGCCACCGGTCAAAAATGGCGTGCCGCATGCGGATGCCGAAGGTATTTATCCCTAAAAACGCCAAAGTCGTTTTATGATAGGCTAGGGTAATACAGATTTTTTCCTCAGGATGGCGCCAGTGAAAGTGCACTTCATGTGCTGCCTTGTTCCGTTCGCTAAAAACCCAACCGTAGGTTTGGTATTCAATGTCCAAGAATTTGGCGGAGTTGAACCAATGGCCTGGATTGTATTCCATGGCACGGCCACAAAGCGTCTGCGCCAACGCCTCGCCCATCATCCTGCCGGTGTACCAGACAGATTCAATGGGTCTTCGTTGGCCAATGGGCTCCCGTTGTTCCGCGCAGTCGCCAATGGCATAGACGTCCTTGATATTGGTCTCCAAAAACCGGTTTACCTTGACCCCCCGCCCCAGTTCAATACCGGAATCCCTCAGGAAGTCAATATTGGGGGTAACCCCGGCGGTTAGCCCAACCAAAGAGCAGGGTATGGTCTCGCCCTGGTCCGTTACCACGGCTTTGGCCCTACCTTCCCCATCGGGGATGATTTCCTTTAGATTGGTGTCCAAACGAAGGTCTATGTGGTGCTCCAGAATGTGCTCGTTGATCATTTGTGATTCGCCATTGGGGAGTACCCCGTCCCAAAAACTTCTTTCACGCACCAAAAAAGTCACGGGGATATCCCTGCTGCGGAGCATTTCCGCCAATTCAATACCAATAAGACCTCCCCCCACGATCACGGCGCTTTGGCAAAGCTCCTTATTGGGGGCATTTTTTTTCAAAAGTTCCAGGTCTTGTTTGGAATAAAGCCCTTGTACTCCCTTTAAGTCCTGTCCGGGCCACCCGAATTTGTTGGGCTTGGAACCCGTGGCAATGACCAATTTGTCAAAGCTGATCTCCTTTCCATGCTCCAAGCATACTTTTTTTTCCTTAGTATTGACTTTACTCACGTAACCTCTTACCAAATCTATACGGTTTTTGTCCCAGAAACCATTTTCATAGGGTTGGGTCTCTTTAAACTTCATATGCCCCATGTAAACGTACATGAGGGCGGTACGGGAAAAAAAGTAGTCGGTTTCGGCAGAGATCAATGTGATTTGTGTATTGGATAATTTGCGCACATGGCGTGCCAAGGTTACCCCAGAAATACCATTGCCAATAATGAGGAGATGGTCCATTTTTTTTATTTGTTGGTGTTTAAGTCGCCGTACGGGTCACCATCCTAACAGCCACATTGGAATTTAGTAAGAATAAGTGTCAATGTGGCCCAGAGTCCTCCTTTTTTTTGGCAGCTACCGTGCATTGTCAAATATTTGCCACGGAACATGTGGAAAAAGGCTAACTTGTGTATTCAAATTTAAAAAAGGTGGTGCGACTATTATTTCTATGCTGTTGTATGTTGCAGGTGGCCTGCTCTGGTGAGGCCCAGAAAAAAATCAATGGGGTGAGTTTTGTGGCCTCTAGGGATGAAGTGGCCCAAGAGCATGTTGAGGAAATTTTGAAGATTCATGCCAACAGTGCTGCTGTAATGCCCTTTGGTTTTATTAGGGACCTTGGTTCACCGGACATCATTTTCGATACGGAACGCCAGTGGTTCGGGGAAACCACCAAAGGGGCCAAACAGTACATTCAAATGTTAAAGAAAAATGGGGTTGCCGTCATGGTGAAGCCTCAACTTTGGGTGTCTAGGGGAGCGTTTACGGGTACTATTTCCATGGCCACGCAAGAGGATTGGCAACAATTGGAACGCTCCTATGAGCAGTTCATCTTGGCTTACGCCCAGCTTGCGCAGGAAACAAATGTCCCCATTTTTTGCATAGGCACAGAGTTGGAGCAGTTCGTGGCCCATAGGCCAACCTATTGGACGGCCCTCATAAAAAAAATAAGGGCCGTATACACAGGCAAACTTACCTACGCTGCCAATTGGGATGAATACAAGCGCACGCCTTTTTGGAAGGAGCTGGACTACATTGGCATAGACGCTTACTTTCCCTTGTCTGAAGCCAAAACACCTACGGTCAATGAGCTTAGGGAAGGATGGCAGCCGTGGAAAGAAAAAATAAGAACCCTTGCCAAAACGGTCAACAGGCCCGTACTGTTCACGGAATTCGGCTACCGGAGCATGGATTACACCGCAAAGAAGCCGTGGTTGGTAGATCGGAGCGAAGAAGGGGTGAACATGATCGCCCAAGTGAACTCCAAAGAGGCCATCTTTGAGGAATTTTGGACAGAGGACTGGTTTGCAGGGGGGTATCTTTGGAAATGGTTCATACACCATGAAAATTCCGGTGGGGTCACGGACAACAGATTTACGCCCCAGAACAAACCTGCACAACGAACTGTGGCCAAACACTATCAACTACATGCCAATTAGTTGTCCAAGAGGGGTTTGTTTCCTGGAAATTATGGTGTGATAGTTGGCGTTGCCCTACTTTTTTGCCCATCTTTGTGGGCATAAACACCAAACCCATGACCAACCGTCTATTTCTTCTCGTCCTCTTATTGGGAATCCACTGTTCTTTTGCCCAACAGGATTCCGTTGTGGCCAAGCCCGGGGATGGCATATTCTCCTTACTCCGCCAAGAGGGCATACCACCGATCAAATACTATGTGCCGTTTCTGGAGCTCAATAAGGAAAAGATCCGCAATGCCAGTGAACTCATGGTGGGCGAGACCTATACCTTGCCCCACGCCCCGGATTCCTTTAAAAATAGGGGTCGCCTTATTTTGGTGGATCAGGGCAGTAATGAGCCCTTGTTCCAAGAAGAACTCGCCTCCATGAAATTGAAGGACAGTACCCTGAAAAATGCCGTGTACTATCTCTTGCACACCCAGGAAAAAGAGGGCACGGGCGCTGCTGAAATCTCAAAGGAACTGAAACAGCTCTCGGCGCAGTTGCTTGCAAAAGGGGCGACTGTCTTTGTGTTGGAGAATACCGATGGCCCCGGCTATTGGGACACGGAAAATGTTGCGGTCTTGGGCGATTTCACAACTTTTGTGAACAAGGA
>CAKZLG010000318.1 GCA_937125035.1 uncultured Maribacter sp.
ATGGGGGCCGTACCCAATTCCTCTGATGATACGTTAGCCATACGCCTGTCCTTAATCTATACTTTTTGGCATTTTAATGAACTATTGATTGATTTAACTTATTTTAAATCATATAGTTACAATACTCGAATTTATACTTCACTTTATCTTATTTTGTGGAGGGGCTACCCATAAGGTCACGAGGGTAACACAGATTGGGTCTCCCAATCATGGATCCATTGCCCCATCACGGTGACCCAACCCTCGTTATCGTTGAGGCAAGGAATATGCTTGTACTCCTCCCCACCAGCCTCTTGGAATTCCTCTTTGCCCTCCATGGCAATTTCCTCTAAGGTCTCCAAACAGTCGCTCACAAAAGCGGGGGTAATGACGGCTAAATTTTTGACGCCCTCTTCTTTGGCCAAACGTTCAAACTCATAATCCGTGTAGGGCTTTAACCAGGGGTCACCGGCCAATCTGGATTGGAAGGAGGAGCTCACCTTATCATCTGCTAGGCCCAATTCCGCCTTGACCAACTCCGTGGTATGGTATACTTGATGCCTGTAGCAGGTATGGTGGGCCACCGAATTGATGTTGCAGCAACTGCCGTCTATCTTGCAATGGAAGCGGGTGGGATCGCTCTTGCGAATATGTCGCTCAGGTATGCCATGGTAGCTAAAAAGGATGTGGTCATAATCAAACCCTTCCAAACCTTCTTTAATGCTCTCTGATAAGGCCCGGATGTAGTCTGGGTGATTATAGAAGGCCGGCAGAGTGGTCACTTTCATTTTTGGATAGCCCTTCTGTTGCTCTTCCAAGACCTTCACCACCACCGTTTCGTAGGAAGACATGGCATAATGTGGATACAAGGGAACCAATAGCACGTCATCCACGCCCTGCTCAGCCAATTCATTGAGGGCGCCTTTTATGGACATGCTTCCGTAACGCATGCCCAAAGCTACCGGTAACTCGGTTTTAGTGCGCAACTTTTGGGTGAAACGTTCTGAGATGACAATCAATGGGGAACCTTCTTCCCACCAAATTTTGGCGTAGGCCTTGGCCGATTTTTTGGGTCGGGTTTGTAGAATAATGCCCCGTACCAATAGCGTTCGCAACCATTTGGGTGCATCAATGACCCTTTCATCCATTAGAAACTCATCCAAATAGGGCTTTACATCTTTGGGGGTTGGGCTATCCGGAGATCCCAGATTTACCAATAATACTCCTTTCATCCGTTTTAATTATAGGGGTTTCTTTTTCAATTTTTTTAGCCTTGGTGTCCAAAAGCCTTGGAGGGCACATTTTTGATGAATGTTGAAGGCCTTCCATTTTTAACGCAAAAATAAGGGATGCATCCTAGTAATTGCCCATTGTGGCGTCATAGTTTTTTGATTGTGATATAAGAAATGTCAATATGCGACATGGTTTCAGCCCATTTTCCGTATGTTGGGGCCAAACCCATTGGCATGGACACTCTCTTTGATGCAATTTCCTCCTCTTCCGCACTTTATATGTTGGGTGCTCTCCTTGGTTTTATAGCCCTGTATTGGGTAACGCTGAGACTCCTTAGAAAATTTGGCAAAGATCCCAACTCCTCCATCCCCAGAGGGGTAATGAAAAAAGTGGCAGCTCCCCTTTTCCTCTTATTTTTCTCGCTCTTGGTCCGTATGCAGGCCTTGAGGCAATTAATGGGCTTGGAAGATGAGGTCTATTGGTTCCGAAAATCGAGTACTTTATTTTTCATCTTTGCCATGACATGGC
Organism: uncultured Maribacter sp.; assembly: GCA_937125035.1. GTDB lineage: Bacteria > Bacteroidota > Bacteroidia > Flavobacteriales > Flavobacteriaceae > Maribacter. The sequence goes on from CAKZLG010000318.1 coordinate 1,741, forward strand.
TGGTCTTGAACATCTTAAAAGTGACCAAGACCATTGTAGTGAACAATTATGATGTGAATGCCACGGACAACCTTAAGGCCCGGAAAATTTATACCCAATTCACTATCTTGGAACGTATCGCCATATTTATTGTGGTCATTTTGGCCATTGGCCTTGCGTTGATGACCTTTGAGGAGATTCGTGAGGTGGGCATCAGCGTCTTTGCGTCTGCAGGGGTAGCGGGCATTATCATTGGTTTTTCAGCACAAAAACTGATTGGTACAATTTTAGCGGGCATTCAGATCGCCATAGCCCAACCCATTAAATTGGATGATGTGGTCATTGTAGAGGGCGAATGGGGACGTATTGAGGAAATCACACTTACCTATGTGGTGGTGAAAATTTGGGATAAGCGCCGCTTGATCGTACCCACCCCCTATTTTATTGAAAAGCCTTTTCAAAACTGGACCAAGACGTCCTCAGAGTTATTGGGCACCGTATTTTTATACACTGATTACCGCGTTCCCATTGATGCCATACGAAAAGAACTGACCTCCGTTTTAGAACAAACCCAGCTGTGGGATGGCCAGGTAAATGTGGTACAGGTAACGGACAGTAAGGCCCAACATGTGGAGATCAGGGCATTGATGAGCGCCAAAGATTCCCCTACGGCATGGGATCTCAGGGTGCTCGTCAGGGAAAAGTTGATTACCTTCCTTCAAGAAAATTATCCTGAGAGCATGGCCCATCAGCGTGTTTTATTGGAAAAACCGATGGAAGATGGGAACATTTCCTAATTTTAGACCATGAAACCAATTTTGTATTCCTTTTTCGGCCTACTTCTGGCCCAAAATGTCCTGGTGGCGCAAGCCCTGACCTGTAGCCCAGAAGACCGGCAATTGTTTGAAGCAAAGATAACGGCTTTGGTCCCACAAGAAGACAGGACCATGGGAGAGACCATGGTGTATGTGGGAAAATCCTTTTTGGGCACTCCCTACGTGGCCAAAACCTTGGAAGTGGGCCCTACCGAAACCTTGGTGGTGAACCTACAGGGTTTGGATTGTACCACTTTCGTGGAAAACGTACTCGCCCTTTCCTCAATGCTGCAGGATAAGCAAACCGCTTTTACGGATTTTACGGATCATCTAGAAACCATTCGGTATATTGATGGAAAGATGAACGGTTATGCCTCTCGGCTGCACTACTTCTCTGAATGGATCGCGAATAATGCCAAAAAAGGTCTGGTAATGGATGTCACCGGGGAACTGGGCGGTAAGGAAATTACGAAGGACATCAATTTTATGAGTACACATCGCCATTTATATCCCTTTTTAGCGGATGATAGTGCTTTTGACAAAATTAAGGCTTCCGAAAATTACCTGAATGACCAAGCCATTTGTGTCTTGGCACAAGATCAAATTACACAAAATGAACACCTCATACAAACGGGCGATATCATTGCCTTGGCCACCTCCATGAACGGACTGGATGTTACCCATACCGGTCTTGCCCTTAAAATGGCCAATGGGCGGGTGCATTTGCTGCATGCCTCCACGGTGGGCGAAGTGGTCATTTCTAAAGTGCCACTGGTGGATTACTTGAAGAACATAAAGCACAACACGGGCATAATGGTGGCAAGGCCGCTATAGAATTGTCATAAGGCCCTATGCGCCCCCGGCCATGGCCTTTACATACTTCTTTGGCGTGGTGCCGTATTTCTTTTTAAATGCGGCGATAAAATGACTGGCCGTACTATAACCTATCCGTAGCCCGATCTCATTCACATTATACTGACCGGTTTCCAAGAGCCTTCGGGCCTGTTCCATCTTATAATCAAAGAGGAAACTGTAGACGGAGTCTCCGTAAACTTGCTTAAAGCCCTCTTTGAGCCGTTTTAAGGGCAGACCTACCTCCTTGGCCAAATCGGCCAACGACGGGGGCTCGGCCATCTGTGCAATAACAATTTCCTTGGCCCTTTTAATGCGTTTTACATGGTCTTCATCCACTAGAAAAGGACATTGTTCCGCATCCGCATCCGCAGTGCGATTAAAGTAAAGCGAAATAAGCTCGTAGACCTTTCCTTTGACATACAGTTTTTTAACGGATGCATGTAGGTTGTAATTGATGATCTGACTCAATACCACGGCTACGCTGGGTGTTATGGCCTCTTGCGCGTAATATTTTTTCTCTCGGTTCTCTTCCGTTAAAAAGGGGATATAGTTGGCCTCGTTGGAAAAAAGGGTATGGAACTTACGGAGGGTCATAATGATAGAGACCATATAGGTGCCAGGGGCTATCTCCACATAAAGGGGCAGGTCTAATTTAGTGTTGTACAACAACAGGGAATTCTCCTCGGCAATGTCCAACCAATAATTCCCTTGATTGAAACCAAAACGTGCGGCGCCCTTTAAACAGAAATGGAACTGTATGTAGCGCTTGCTCACTTCGCGCTGCAACAGTTCCGGCTCGCTCCCGGAATGTTGCACCTTGAGTACATGAAACCCGTCCTCCACCATTTCTTCCCCATAAGAACCTTCAGCGATATTTTTAATCATCCCATTGCTTTTTCAACGCTCTGCTTCTATTTAGAAAGTTTCTAAATAAACAAGACTCCAAGCGTTGTATTTACGGCAAAAATAGCGCAATTCATCGGTTATAAGGATTCGTTGGGCCAAAAATTCATGAATCGATATTAAAAGTACCTGTAGCGTTATTTTTAGAACGGATAGCCCATTATTTTTGTGTCGCTTTATGAAAGATTACCACATTTCCAAACACAGTTCGTTCTACTCCATAGGACTCAACTACAAAAAGGCCGACGCCGTCATTCGCGGAAAGTTCAGTTTGGACGATGCTTCCATAGACCGTCTTTTGGCACAGGCCAAAGAACAGGGCATAGACGGGCTCTTGGCCACTTCCACCTGTAACCGTACGGAACTGCACGGTTTTGCCCAGCATCCCTTTCAATTGATCAAATTATTGTGCGACCACTCCAACGGTACCGTAGAGGAGTTTCAGGAAGTCGCCTACGTATATAAGAACAAGGAGGCCATTGGGCACCTCTTTCGTGTGGGCACCGGCTTGGATAGTCAGATTTTGGGTGATTTTGAAATCATCAGTCAGATCAAACAGAGTTTTAACCGCTCCAAGAAAATGGGCATTGCCAATCCGTTCATGGAACGCCTCTGTAACTCCATCATACAGGCCAGCAAACGCATAAAGAACGAAACCGAAATCTCCAGTGGCGCCACCTCGGTGGCCTTTGCATCGGTGCAGTACATCCTTAAGAGCGTCAACAACATCCACGAGAAGAACATTTTGCTCTTCGGTACCGGAAAAATAGGAAGAAATACCTGCGAAAACCTCATAAAGCACACAAAAAACCCGCACATCACCTTAATCAATAGAACCAAGGAAAAAGCCGAAAAAGTAGGCGGTAAGTTCAATGTCCTGGTCAAGGACTATGGCGATCTGCAAGCAGAAATAAGAAATGCGGACATCCTGGTCGTGGCCACCGGGGCCCTTCATCCTACGGTGACCAAGGAGCTGCTGCACCATAAAAAAGAACTGCTCATTCTAGACTTGTCCGTTCCCAAGAACGTACATGATAACGTATCAGAACTGCCCCATGTAAAATTAGTGCACCTGGACATGCTCTCACAAATGACGGATGAGACCTTGGAACGAAGACAGCGTTACGTGCCCAAGGCCGAAGCCATCATTGCAGAAGTAAAGACAGATTTCATACAATGGCTGGAAACCCGAAAATTTGCACCCATTATTAAGGCCCTAAAAAATAAACTGACCGTTATGAAAGAGGAGGAATTGGACTACCAATCCAAAAAATCCACTAGTTTTGACGCCGTACAGGCCGCTGTGGTCTCCGATCGCTTTATACAAAAGATCACCAAACAATTCGCAAACCATCTCAAGGATGACACGATAGATGCCGATTCTAGCTTGGAATTGATTCAAAAGGTTTTCCAATTAGATCTGGAACAACCATGAAAAATATCATTCGTATAGGCACACGGGACAGTGAATTGGCCCTATGGCAGGCCAATGCCGTTAAAAATCAGTTGGATGCGTTGGGATACCAAACGGTATTAGTACCCGTTAAGGCTACGGGCGACCTTGTTCTGGACAAGCCCCTTTACGAACTAGGCATCACCGGTATTTTCACGAAAACGCTTGATGTGGCCATGCTCAAAGGAGAGATAGACATTGCCGTGCACTCCATGAAAGATGTACCCACCCTGCTGCCCAAAGGCATCGTCCAAGCGGCCGTCCTAAAGCGGGCCAACCATTTGGATATTTTGGCCTTTAAGGACAATGAGGAATTCTTGGCCCAAAAACAAGCCGTCATTGCCACGGGTAGCCTGCGCAGAAAGGCCCAATGGCTCAATAGGTATCCCACCCACACCGTGGTGGACCTCCGGGGCAATGTGAACAGCCGCATGCAAAAATTACAAGACAATCCGTGGAACGGGGCCATTTTTGCTGCGGCCGGACTCAATAGGATCGGTCTGGAACCAGAACATAGCATAGGACTCACCTGGATGGTACCCGCCCCTGCCCAAGGGGCCATTATGGTCGTGGCCTTGGAGGAAGATGAAGAAGTCCGTGCCATCTGCGCCGAGCTCAATGACGAGGAAAGCGCTATCTGTACCCAAATTGAACGCGATTTTCTCCGCGAGTTGGAGGGCGGCTGTTCCGCTCCCATTGGTGCCCATGCGAAATTGGATAAAGAGGGCCTCATTACCCTAAACGGAGTTTTGCTCACGGTAGATGGTTCAAAAAAACTGGAAGCCAGTCTCAGTGCGCCCATGGGAAAACACCATAGGTTGGGAAAAGATTGTGCCAGAACCATTTTAAAACGGGGCGGCAAACGGTTAATGAACGAACTGCAAAACGCCGATCTGGCCCCTCATATCTTCTCCACCAAAAAACTGACCGAAGAACAGGTACAGCGCTTTACATTGGGCCTACGGGTAGACTCGGAAGATTTTATTAAAATCAGCTTTAACAGAATATCGCCCCTGGTCCTGAAACAAAAGCATAAGAACGTTGTATTTACGAGCAAGAACGCCGTGGAAAGTCTTTTGACCAACTGTTCCGCCCAAGACCTGCAGATGGAGAACATCTATTGTGTGGGAAGAAAGACCAAACGGTTTATTCAAAGCAAGATTGGGCCGGTGGCCCACCAAGAGAGCTCAGCGGAGGCCCTTGCGCAATACCTGGTGGACTATCTGGAAGGAACGGAGGTCACCTATTTCTGTGGGAATCTCAGCCTAAACGCCATTCCCGCTATTTTGGAAAAGCAAGGTATCACTGTTCACTCTATAGAAGCCTATAAAACCAAATTATCCGGATCGCAGATCATGACCGGGGTCCAGGCCATCCTCTTTTTTAGTCCAAGTGGGGTGGAGAGTTTCATGAAAAACAACAAGGCCAATGGCCAGGCGTATTGCATTGGGGAAACCACCGCCAAGGAAGCCCGCAAGTATTTTAAGGAGGTCCATGTGGC
>CAKZLG010000319.1 GCA_937125035.1 uncultured Maribacter sp.
AATTATGTGGTAGAGGTTGTTACGGACAATGGCTGTTCGGACCAAAGAAATGTAGTCATTAACGAACCAGCGCTCTTTTCCATTACGGCCTCCGCACCGGATTTTGCCTGCGAGCCTGGCGCCAACAGGTTCAGTTCTACCCTGATTACGGTCACTATTGGGGACCCAGGTACTGTGGGCAGTGGCTACCAATACAGTATTACCGGTTTCAGTAATTTCCAATCGTCCAACATTTTTGAAATTGTGGATGATGGAAGCCCTCAAGATATTACAGTGTATGCCATGGATGGCAACGGCTGCCAGACCACCTTTAACCTGCCCACCATTAATCCCCCTACGGATGTGGTGCCTGCCATAATAGAGATGGATGCTTTAAACTGTAGGGATGACGAACGGGTACGGATAGAGGTACTGGGCACTTCGGATTTTACCGTCAACACCGTTTCCGTGACCGCAGTGGCACCCGTGACCAATACGGCGGGCAACAATTATGTGGACGTATTTTTACCGGCTGCGGGCGATTATTTGTTTGAGGTGGTGGACAATACCGGTGGTTGTACATATCCCATGCCCATACATACCGTGGCCGAACCCATTCTGCCCACTGTCCTGATCTCTGAGGCCAGCCCGGTAACTTGCTTTGGCGCTAGTGATGGGGAACTTTTTATAGAAGTTACCGATTATGTGGGCGTATATACCTATACGGTCTATGAGGCCTCTGATCTTACAAGAAGTACGGTCTTGGCCACCGGAGCCTTTGATACCAATAATTTCCCAGACCTGAACGGGGAAGAGGCCCGTATCACGGGACTTCCCGGCGGCAACCTTATTGTAAACGTGGAATCAACAGCCATCCCTTTCTGTAGTAATGACAGTAATGTGGCCAATATACGCACCCCTAACGGACCCTTGGCCGTAACGGCTATGCCTGTGGGCAATGTGGGCTGCACCAACAATTTGGGGGAAATAGAGGCTACGGGAACGGGCGGTTGGGACAACGGGCCGTATGAATATCGTTTGTGGAGGAGTACCGATGGTGGAGCTACGTATACTACGGAAGTGGTACCATTTGGGCTGGCCAATGAGTTTACGGGCCTATCCTTCGCCTTTTATAGGGTGGAAATCAGGGATGTGGAAGGCTGTAGCAGTACTTTTGATATTGAGCTGGCGGAGGTGCCCCAGATCAACGCAGGTATCCGGGAGCCCCAAGGGCTGGACTGTCCCAATGGTAACAATGCCGTTTTGGAAGCCTTTGATCCCACAACGGGAGATGCTTTTACGGCAGTACCCGGGGCCGCGGGCGGTTTCCCTGGGGCAGGCTACAATTACAGATTGTTGTATTTGAACGGCAATGACAATACCGATGTGGCCTCTACCAGCGGTCTCCAGAATTCTCCCACTTTTATTGGCGCCAGTGGCGGTTTCATCAGCACGGGGTGGTATGCCATAGAAGTATCGTCCAGCTATGATTGCCTCTATGTCACCGAGCCCTATTTTGTAGATCCACCACCACCTGTGCAACCTTTATTGGTACAGACGCGGGTGCCCGGTTGTGGGGGCGATGGTGAAATGCGCTTGACCATTGAGAACCCAGACCCTTTATTTACATATGAGTATGCGCCGGTTGAAAATGGTACGGTCGTAGGGCCCTATCAACCCATGGCGGGTACTTCAGTTCTGGTTCCGGGCGTACAGGGCATAACCTATCAGTTTGATGTGCGGAAGGTAAATGCCTCCAACACCTGTGCTGCCATTAGGTCCAATGGCATCACCATGACCAATGCCACGGGAATCACTTTATTGCCCAACCTGCCCGATGATATTTCCTGTGCCTCAGAATTGGACGGGCGTATTGAGTCCTTTGTCAATGGAGGTGTGGGTGATGACCGGTTCTATCTCTATATCGGCGATCCCGTAGATGCCTTTAACCCAGCTCCATCGGCAACCTTGTTCAGGGGTCCCCAAGACAATGGAACGTTTGAGGGCCTTCCTGCCGATACCCAATACTTTATCGCGGTTACCAGTGGCGCTACGTGTATGGACATTGCAGGACCCTTTGTGATACAGCGCCCCGATCCAATTGTGTTCGATGCCAGCGCTACAACCGTTACCTGTAATGGCGAAGAAGATGGTACCATAACCATAGAAGTGCTTTCCGGCGGAGAGGGGCTAGTTCAATTCGCCATAGCACCCAATTTCAATGAGTTTTTCAGTGATGCCGCCACTCCTGGCCAGTTCACCTTTGAGGATTTGGCCGCTGGTACCTATGAAATACTGATTCAAGATGAAAACGGATGTTTTGAGAAGGATTTCATTACCGTGACCGAGCCCGATGAGATCCAAGTGGTTGCTATCAATACTACCCCTGAACTTTGCATTGGCGCCAATGATGGTTCTGCACAGTTCACCTTCGCAGGGGGCACCCCTTTCATGGATCCAGCGATAAGTCCTTCCCCGTATTACGAATACAAGGTGGAGATGATTGACCCCATGGATGAAACGGGTACGGGTACATTTGCGCCCTATACCGGCCAGACCTTATTGGATCTACAGGGAGGCGCATCGTATGCCCTTAGTATTCAGGATGCCAATGGCTGTACTGCTACCGAGTTGTTTACCATAGGTATTGGGGTGGATCTGACAGCAGAGCCGTTGGTGACCTATGGCTGTGAAGGAATATTTCCCAACAGTACCACCACCATAAGGTTACAGGACCCCAGTCTATTGCCCAATTTAATGTTTGCCTTGGATCCCATTGATGCTTCTGACGCCATTACGGCCATGGCCGATGTTGATTATACTTGGGGCGATCTTGCCCCGGGGGACCATACGGTGTACATTTATCATGAAAATGGATGTACCAATGTGGTTGAGTTTACCGTGGATGCCTATGATCCGTTGATCCTTACCGCAACAAAGACAGGGCCTAATGAAATGGTGGCCCTGGCGGAAGGCGGCTTTGGCGGATATGAGTATTTTTTCAATGGCACCTCCTATGGTTCGGAAACCACCTTTACCACCAATGAAAGCGGTATGGTGAACATTAGGGTCGTGGACGCCAATGGCTGTGTGGCTGAGGTCATGCTACCTTTTGAATTTACCGGGATGCTGGAAATACCCAATTTCTTTACCCCGGACGGGGACAACCTCAATGATGTATGGGCCCCCAGAAATAGGGAGTTCTTCCCTAATATTGAGGTGAAGATCTATGATCGCTATGGTAGGGTAGTGGCGGTATTGGATGAAATTAGAGGTTGGGACGGTACCTATGAAGGGAACGCCGTGCCCACGGGCGATTATTGGTATGTAGTGAATGCCAACGATAAGAGCAAACAGCGCTATGTGGGGCATTTTACCCTTTATAGGTAATAGGGCATCAATGCCATTGGCATAAAATTGGTTACTTTCGGGGAAAAGAAGAATCATGAAGCACTATTTGGGGTTGCTCCTACTATTATTGACACAAGGGTGTGCTTCACAAAAGCAACCGCAGCTGCTGGATGCATCCATGGATACACAGCTTGCTGAAAAGCTGGATTATTATCTCTATTTTCCAAAGAATTACGAGGCTAAGGAAGAAGCCCAGTTTCCCTTATTGTTGTTTCTACACGGCGGGGGCGAATCTGGCGATACGCTGACTGCCTTAAAACGCAACGGACCTCCAAAGTTGATCGTGGAAGGGCGGGAGTTTCCCTTTCTCATTTTAGCACCACAAAATCCACATCCCAAACAATGGTGGAACACCCGGGCCGTAAAACAGTTGTTGGATACCGTTGCGGCCCACCATCGGATAGATAAAAAACGCATTTACCTTACCGGTTTGAGCAGGGGAGGAGGTGCCGCATGGGAAATGGCCGTACACTATCCGGAGACCTTTGCGGCCATGGCGGTGGTCTGTGGTATGACACCCTTGCCCTATGCCTCTTGGATCAATAGGGATATGCCCATATGGGTATTCCATGGGGAAGAGGACGCTTCCATTCCCATTTCGGAATCGGAGACCATGGTGGCCAAGTTAAAGGAAATGGGTTACGATGTCACCTTTACCAAATACCCGAATGTGGGCCACAATGCCTGGACCCCAGCCTATACCACGGATGCGTTGTATGAATGGTTCATTGAGCAGCGGTTACCTGATTGAAATGAGATATGGACCCAATTACAATTCCCCAAAAGTAGGGCGCCCACTATTACAGGGCAGCCCTTGGCGTTAAGGCAACTTCACGGGTTACCTTACCCAACCGATCATAAAAAACAATGTTCTGTATGTTGGGCGTTACTTTAAAACTTCGGCTGCTTTGGGAATTGAAACTACTGCCCCAATAGGCTTCCACCAACCGTTCCGCATTGTTTTGGTAGGTGATTTTGGCCTTCACCTCGTGGGCAGCGAACGTGGCGTAACCCATCGGCGGTTTTTCCAGAGCTTCAAACACTTTTAGAAAATCATTGTTCTGGGTAGCCAGAATCAGGTTTCCATCATTTTTAATGGTCACGGATACCAAGGCTTTGGCATCACCGGGCACAAAGAAATGGCTTTCATCCAACGAAAGGGCCTTGAACGATCCTTGGCCCGTATTTTTGAGGACGAGGCCCACAAGGGCATCTGCCATACCTTGTTGTACCTCCATACCATAGTCATTGCCAACCAGTAGAATATCCACTTGGCCATCATGGTCCACGTCTTGCGGTAAGATACCATAAATGGGGGCGTATTGGGCCGCTATGGGCAGCGGGTGCAGCTGAAATGAGCCATTGCCCAAATTTTCAACCCAGGCGGATTCCATATAATTGAACGTAAGCACGGTAGCGTCATCCAATAAACCATCCGAGAACATTTCGGGAAGAGTGGCTTCTCCAAATGCCCCGAACGAATTGAACTTTTTGCGGATGCCCACGTATTGTTTTGTCACATCTTGCCAAGGGTGGTAAAGGTACTCTTTCTTCACGCCCGTGCTGTCCCGTAGATAATAGGATATCAAAGGATCAATGCTTCCATTGTCGTCCAAGTCCTTGGCATATAATCGTATAGGCTGTTCTTTGCTTCCTTGGAAATTGATGTTCCTTCCGAAATTTCCCGCTATGTAGTCCATGTCCCCATCGTTGTCCAGATCGGCTGATGCGAGACTGTTCCACCAGCCTTTATACTCGTGAAGACCCGTGCTTTCGGTAACGTCCAGTAATTTGCCGTTCTGGTTTTCATAAAAGCGCAGGGCAGACCATTCCATGGCCAAGATAAGGTCTGGTTGAAAATCATTGTTGAAATCGGTCCAGAGCGCATCACTGATCATACCGGGAAATTCTAGATCGGGGTTACTATGGTTTGTGACATCCACAAAGGCCACCTGACCATTTTCCGTTCGGTTTTCAAAGATATAGGCACGATCGCTTTTTGGATAGGCGAAGGGAAGCACCCTACTGCCCACAAAAAGATCCAAATCACCATCAGCATCAAAATCAGCTGCTTTGACCACAGCGGTATTGGTATTTAAATCGGGTATGGCATCAGAAGCATCGGTGTAATTGCCCTTACCATCATTGAGCCACAGTTGATCTTTATAATAGGCATGCCCCGATGGGTACTGGGCACTACCGCGACCTATATAGAGATCTAAGTCGCCATCGTTGTCCACATCAAACAACAGTGTTCCTGTGTCTTCTTCCAACTTTTCCTCACCCTTGTAGGCTACAGGTTTTTGATCAAAGGTGCCATTGGGTCGTTGCAGGAACCACATCTCGTCGTAACTCCTACTTCCTGCCAGGAACATATCCTCCAGACCATCATTGTTCACATCCCCTACGGCGATAGATGGCCCATATTGGGAAAATTTGTGGGGCAGGGTGCGCTGAAAGTTAAAATCGATAAAATCCATATCCAGACTTTCATGCTCCAAACCGTATTGGCGTGCTACTTGTTTGAATATCCCGGTAAGCTCAGTAGTAGTCCCGTTAGTATCTTTATTTGGCGCATAGGGGATGGTTAGGGTTTGATTGGCCTCAATGGTGCTTACCTGTTGCTTTTTGCCATTGGGCCATTGCACCCAAAGGCTATCCGCAACCCTATATTTTCCCAGTCCAAAATGCAGTGTACTCTCTGGTTGGGAAAGATAGCCCCTCCCGGAGAGCAGCGATTGTTTTTGTGCGTGGCCGTGGCTGAATAGGGTGACCGTGGCCCCAAAGGCGGCCTTGTTTCTTTCTTCACCCTCAAGGCGCACCCGTAGGTAATTATCATTTGGGTTCATCTCCCTTTGATGGTTTTCCATTAAGAGAACATTATCATTGATGTTATTGATGACCAAATCCAAATCCCCGTCATTATCCAGATCGCCATAGGCGGCCCCATTGGAAAAGGTGCCAAAATTGAGTCCCCATGCTTGGGTCATATCGGTGAACCCTTGTCCTTCATTGTTTTTAAAGATGAAATTGGGGATTTTGATTTCAGGAATGGCCGCAATGAGGTTTTCCTTGGTGAGTATTTTGCTTGCCGTAATACGGAAATCACCAAAATCCCGATCGGTAACGTCTTTGGGGAAGCCATTGGTAATCAAGAGATCTTTCCAACCATTGTTGTCAACATCCACAAACAGGGGCGCCCAGCTCCAATCTGTTTCCTTTACCCCG
>CAKZLG010000320.1 GCA_937125035.1 uncultured Maribacter sp.
CTAAAATCGTCTAACAAAGCTATAACTTAAAAAAAACCAAAAAAGTATGTTACCGATTATTTTTCTTACAACATTATACCGCTACATCATACTCTCTAAGGGCATCGTTCAAGGATGTTTTTTTATTGGTGCTCTCCTTGCGCGTACCGATAATGAGCGCACAGGGCACCTGAAAATCCCCTGCTGGGAAGGACTTCGTATAGCTTCCGGGTATAACCACGGAACGGGCAGGAACCCTACCTTTATACTCCACGGCCGTGTCCTGTGTAACGTCTATGATCTTTGTGGAGCCGGTCAGTACTACATTGGCGCCCAAAACGGCTTCTCTCTCTACCTTTACGCCTTCTACCACAATACATCTAGAGCCTATAAAGGCGTTGTCCTCAATAATGACGGGCGAAGCTTGTAATGGTTCCAAGACACCCCCTATGCCCACCCCGCCACTGAGGTGCACATTTTTACCTATTTGGGCGCAACTGCCCACCGTGGCCCACGTATCCACCATGGTGCCCTCATCTACGTAGGCCCCTATGTTCACGTAGCTGGGCATTAAGATGGTGCCCGGCGCAATATAGGCCCCATGCCGGGCAACGGCATTGGGCACTACGCGTATCCCTTTTTTAGCATACCCTTTTTTCAGGGGCATTTTATCATGGTATTCAAAGATGCCCGCTTCCAAGGTCTCCATTTTTTGAATGGGAAAATACAGCACCACCCCTTTTTTTACCCATTCATTGATCTGCCATCCACCCTCGTTGGGTTCAGCACAGCGCAGCTTTCCGGCATCCACTAGGTCAATGACTTCCCTAATGGCAGCTTGTGTTTCTTTCTCCCTTAACAATTCCCTGTTCTCCCAGGCCTTTTCTATGGTATGCTGTAACGTTGTCATTTTTTTGTGAAAATTTCCACAAATATAGGGGGTACATATGAATTAAAGGGTCAGGTCCCAACTTATAACAAATTATCCTGTATTTTTGCCAAAAATTTGCTTTTGGGAAGGATTCTTGCATTGGATTATGGGGCAAAGCGTACTGGTGTGGCCGTTACGGATGATTATAGAATGATCGCATCCGGACTCACCACGGTACCCACTTCCGATTTGATTGAGTTTTTGAGGGACTATCTCCAAAAGGAAAACGTGGACATTATCGTGGTGGGCGAACCCAAGCAAATGAACAACGATCCATCTGAATCTGAGGCACTCATTCAACCGTTTTTGAGCAAGTTGAAGGATGTTTTTCCAAAGATCACCCTTGCCAGACAGGATGAACGGTTCACTTCCAAAATGGCGTTCCAAACGATGTTGGATTCCGGTATCACCAAAAAAAAACGACGAAACAAGGCGCTGGTGGATGAGATCAGTGCCACCATTATATTGCAGGACTTTTTAAAGCATGTGTAAATGATAGTACCTATTGTAGCGTATGGAGACCCCGTATTGAGGAAAGTATCCGAAGATTTGGACGACACCTATCCCCAGCTCAATGAACTTATCGGGAATATGTGGGAGACCATGTACAACGCCAGCGGGGTTGGTCTGGCGGCACCCCAAATTGGGCTTCCCATCCGACTTTTTGTGATAGACACCACCCCTTTTGCGGATGATGATGAATTGTCCCCTGAGGAACAAAAGGCCCTCAACGGATTTAAAAAAGTGTTCATCAATGCCCGCATCTTGGAAGAGGACGGAAAGGAATGGTCCTTTAATGAGGGGTGTTTGAGCATACCTGATATCAGGGAGGATGTGAACCGGAAGGAAACCATAAAGATCACTTATTTGGATGAGCACTTCCAATCCCATACGGAGACCTTCAGCGGTCTGCTGGCCAGGGTCATACAACATGAATATGACCATATAGAGGGCATCCTCTTTACGGACAAGCTCTCTACCTTGAAAAAGCGAATCCTCAAAGGCAGGTTGGCCAATATTTCTAAGGGAAAAATACAGGTGGATTACAGAATGCGCTTTCCAGCGGCAAAAAAAGGACGTTAAAATGATATCCAATCAGCGTAAAAGCAGCATATTTGCGCTCAAAAAAAAAGCGATATGGGTCTAGACAAGATTTTATCTATTTCCGGTAAACCAGGATTGTACAAGTTGATCACCCAAACCCGATCCGGTTTTGTGGCCGAATCCTTGATGGATGGCAAAAAAGTAAGTGTGGGACTCCGAAACAATGTGAGTGTGCTCTCAGAAATTGCCATTTATACGTTGGATGAGGAACTACCCCTACGTGAGGTTTTCCTAAGAATACAAGTGAAGGAAAAGGGCCAGAAGACAGCGGTTGATCACAAGGACGACAAGATAAAATTGGAGGAATATTTTTTTGAGGTACTCCCTAATTATGATGAAGATCGGGTGTATGCAAGCGACATCAAAAAAGTGGTGCAGTGGTACAATATTTTAGTGGACCATGGCATCACCAACTTCTCTGAAAAGGAAAACGCTGCATCAGAAGAGGAATAGCGAAATATCAGCGGCTGTGTCTAGAAAATCATTTGCACTGTCCGGTTCAGCGTAGCCGATAACGTTAAGGCCTTCCTTGTCATTGTATATCGAGTCTGCTTACTGGATCCATTTCGATTATAGACACACGGATCGCTTTACCGTGAGGTTTCCTTAATAAATTCAGATACGTCTTTTTTGAATTGTTCCAGTGAAGGTTGGTGGGTGTACATCATATGTCCCGCCTCATAATATTTCATGATGATGTTGTCCTTGATCTCTGGGGTAAGTCCCAAATGGTCAATACTGTGCTCCACCCCATAAAAAACCGTGGCCAGGTCATAAATGCCGTTAAGGACCAGCACCTTCATATTGGGATCTCTGGAGAGGGCCTCGGCCATGTCCACTCCCGTATTAATGGCAGCTTGGGTGCCCCAGGCAAGGTTGCCCTCATGTTTCCAATCCCATTGAAACCCTTTTCGTCTGCCTGCGGTAATGACATAATTCAGGTTTTTATCCACCTTTAAATCGCCATGGAAATAATCCAAAAAGCCCGTAATGTACGCTGGTGAAATGGCGCTGCTCTGAGGGTCGTGGCTGCCCTCCTGTGATAAAAGGTCTTGGTTGATACCCGTGAACCTAGCATCCAAACGGCCCACAATCTCCCCTTGAGACCTTAGAAATTCCGCAAAGAACTCACTCGCCGTAACCCGCAGGTCCGCTTTTTCCCAATAATCTGTACTGAGTCCGCTGTAAGCAGCCAATTGTTGGGCCATATTATTTTTTTCAGATGGGGAAAGTCGATCGCCTTGAAATAGGGCCGGGGCGTATTCCTTGACCACAAAGGTTCTGATTTCCTCCAAATAGACATAGACATCCTCTGGCTTGTTGGCCACCTTGTCGTGGTACCAAGCCGTGGCGCCATAAGTGGGGAAATGTACCAAGTAGGGAAGGTCATCATTAGGGGGGAACAACAAGGTGCGCAGATCAAATACGGCTGAGACCATGATTACCCCGTTCATGGCAATTCCCTGCCCTAGAAGTTTGTTCATGAGCCCCGCACTGCGGAAGGTACCATAACTTTCGCCCAACAAGTACTTGGGGCTGTTCATGCGATCATAAGTGATGAGGAACTGCGTCATGAACAAGGAAAGGCTTCTTATGTCTTGGTCCACACCCCAAAAATCCTTGAACTCCGCTTTTCCCAAGGGTACGCTGAGTCCGGTGCCCACGGGGTCTATCATGACCAAGTCCGCAACATCCAATATGCTGTAATTGTTGTTCACAATTTTATAAGGGGCTGCTGGTGTGCTCACTGGGTCGTTCACCAAAATGCGCTTTGGTCCCAAAACGCCCATGTGCAACCAAAAGGAGGAGGAACCCGGACCACCATTAAAGGCAAAGACAACGGGCCGGTTGCGGGTGGCGGAACCTCTCTTGTTGTCTTTGGCGTAATAGGTAAAGCCCATTAGGGCTAGGGGATCGTTGTTCTCATCCCGTACCTTGAAGGTGCCTGCCTTGGCCGTAAGGTATAGTTGTGCCCCATTTATGGTAACACGCTGCATGGTGGTGGACACGGTTGCCTCGGGAAGGGTGTCTGCGGGGGTTTGGCCCCAAGAATACCCCATGGCAACGAGCAGAATTACAAGGTAGGAACTAATCTTTGTCAATGCTTTCATAACTGTATTTGCTTTTTTCCCAGTCAATTAAGGGCGATGGATAATATTTTACGTTCATACGGTCCAAGAAGGGAGCCTGTGCGGCCAGTCTTTTGCGGTAGCTTTCCCAGTCCCGGTTTTCAGGGGCCGTCCAGCTTAACTCAGCATAGCCTATCACCCTAGGAAAGGCCAAATATTCCAACTCCTCTATAGTACTGATGGTCTCTGACCATAGGGCGGATTCAACACCAAGTATATTTTCACGGGGAATGTCCCCGTACGTGTCCGGATTCCAATTGTAGGCGGTATCCACCGGAATATAGGCCGCCCAGTGCAGTCCGTGTTTGGAGAGGGTGTCATACTGCATGTCCAAGTACGCCTTTTTCGCCGGTGATACGATGATCTTCATTCCTTTTTCAATTGCTTTTTTCGCATTTTCCAAACTGGACCACCATTGGGATATGGAGGTGGAATCCACATCGGCAAGTGCCACCTCATCCCAGCCGATCATGCGTTTGCCATGCTTTTGTACTATTTTTTCCACCTTGTTCACAAAGTGGATATAGTCTTTCTTTTTGGTAACATGGCTTTCGTCCCCGCCAATATGAAAATAGGGGCCAGGGGTCATGGCCGCAATTTCGCGCACCACATCATCTATAAAGGCGTACACGGTGTCCTTACGGGTGTCAAAGGTGCTGAAGCCCACGTGGGTGCCCTCATAGAGTTTGGGTGTCTTGCCATTTCCGTTCAAGAACGGATAGGAGACGGATGCCGCATTGGTATGCCCGGGCATATCCACTTCGGGAATGATGGTCATATAGCGGTCCGCTGCATACTGCACTAGGTCCTTATATTCCTCTTGCGTGTAGAAACCGCCAGCTTCTCCACCCACTTCCGTGCTGCCCCCTACTTCGGTGAGTTTGGGCCATGATTTTATCTCAATGCGCCAGCCTTGGTCATCCGTAAGGTGCAGGTGTAGTACATTGATTTTATAATGGGCCAAGAGGTCTATATACTTCTTCACATCTTCCACACTGAAAAAGTGCCGGGCCACATCCAGCATGGTGCCACGATAAGAAAAGTTGGGATTGTCCGTGATCATACCGGAGGGCAAGGGCCAAATTTTCTGTGGGGCC
>CAKZLG010000321.1 GCA_937125035.1 uncultured Maribacter sp.
TTTCAGGATGCGGTAAATGTTGTACCTTCCCAACTATTGAGGCTTCTCCGTTGGAGTTTCTGCCATGGGCATTCCACATGTTCTTAACGGGCAGGGCGGAAAAAATGTGGCGCAGGCTCAAAAAGACACATACGTCAACATGCCTAATTTACACCACGCTTACCGTTGCTGGTCAAGGGCACTGTGGTGAATATAAGCACAGGGGCCTTATTTGCAGGCTCTTTGGATTTGCTGCCACTACGGACAAATATGGTGCCTTGAGATTGGCCACATGCAAGATCATTAAAGAAGGACAGGCAGAACGCTACAGATCGGTATCCGAGGCCATTGCCAATGGCCTGTACGTTCCTGTATTTACGGAGTACTATATGCAACTGAACCAAATTGACTTCTTCTTGGGCAATAAGATCGTGCCCATTAATACGGCCTTGAGAATGGCCTTGGAAGAAGTAATTCAATACTACACCTACCGGCCCCTGCCAGACGCGGATAAATTGTGCGTATAAGGTCTGGGCGAATCATAAGCCTGTGCCCATTTCCTATTAAAAAAGCCCCGGATTTCCGGGGCTTTTTTATACTGAAGGGCAATACTGCCATGGGTAAGAGGCTACTACAATAGGGCGTCTATGGCCTCTGTGTACACGTTCTTTGGAGATACCCCAACTTGTCTGCTAACGATTTCACCATCCTTAAAAACCAGTACGGTAGGAATGTTCCGTACACCGTACTTGGCGGCAAACTCTTGATTGGCATCTACGTCTACCTTGCCCACAACGGCCTTTCCCTCATATTCCGCACTTACCTCATCTATGATTGGGCCTACCATTCTACAAGGGCCACACCAGGCCGCCCAAAAATCAACCACTACGGGTTTATCACTTTTTAAGACTACTTCCTCAAAAGTAGCATCTGTTATTTCTAAAGCCATTTTATATACTTTTTTATGATTGTGCAAAGTTAGACAAATATTTTGCGTTTTCCTTACGGTCTAAGTATATGTTTTGGTTATCAGGGTATTGTCTTCATTTATCCCTTTCAAAAATACCTTTTAATGCTGCTGATGCTGAAAGGATGCCTTTGGCCGATCGGGACAACTAGTTCAGAAAATCTACTTTGCCCGATTCCATATCATAGACCGCTCCAATGATCTTTAATTTGCCTTCGGCTTCCATAGTGGCCATGGTAGGGGATTGGTCTCGTATATCCGCAACCGTTCGTTGCACATTGTTGACAATGACCTCGTTTACGAATTCCGTGTTCTTAGAGCTTTTTGCCTCAGCATCCTGTGCGGGTACCGCCGGTTTTATACCATCTAACAGCATTTGCAACGATGCCATGCCCATGCCACCTGCATCCGTAGCGTCTATGGCGTGCTTTACCGCACCGCAGGCGGAGTGCCCCATCACTATGATTACTTTTGATCCTGCCACGGCACTGGCAAACTCCATGGAGCCCACAATGTCCGCATTTTCTATGTTTCCGGCCACTCTGGCCACAAAAATATCACCGATGCCCAAATCAAATACATCCTCTACGGGAACTCGGCTGTCCACGCAAGACAGGACCAGGGCTTTCGGATACTGCCCTATGGTGGCAAGCCTGCGCTGTGCGGAATGGTCCCTGGTGGTAAGGTTGTTCATGGCGAAGTTTTCATTGCCTTTCTTTAACCTGCCTATTATTTCGTCTGGGGTCATCCCAGCCTGCTCTTCTGCTGTCATTATACTTTGAACAGGTGCTGCTTGCACCGCTACAGCTTCTGTAGGGGTTTCATTGGGCCCATCTTTTTTGTACATGTCCTTGCATGAGGTGGCCATTGCCATGATCATAGTGGTTGCGATAACTAGTGGTGTCTTTTTCATGATTGTTCGTTTTAAATGTGGTGTAAGTTCATAAGGTGTGATGCAAGCTAAATTGTAGTTGTCCTTTGCCCCAATTATCGGTTTTTTGGTTCATCCAGCCCAGTTGAACGCGCACCTTGGGAGACAGCACATAACCCATTCCCAAATACGTTCTGTTGCGGTCAAATAATTCGGTGGTCCTACCATCGCCAATGTCCGTTTGGCCGTTGATGAATAACTCATTGTACAAAGCGAGGTACACCGCATTTTTTTCCAAGGCTGTTTTGTTGAACGGAACGTTGAAGAAGAGCATGTAACGGTATCGGGTTCTAAAGTCCTGGTTTTCCACGAAGCGCTGTTCGTATCTAAACCTATGGGTCAAAAAATAACGACGGCCCAATTTCTGGGGAACCAAGGCCTCTTGATAGATACGGTTCTCCCCAGAGGTATCGGTGATTTCCCCAGGTACGCCACTGGTCACATTGGCGTAGCCCAAGGTAAAAAGTATGTTGGCTTCCTTGGGTCTAAAGGTAATTCCGCTTCGTAGGAGCAATTGCTCCATATCGCCGAGGCCCGCCCAATCCCTATACTGGAAATCCCCTTGTATGCCCCACTGACTGTCCTTAATTTGTAAAGAATAGAAATACATATACCAGGCGCCGGTCTGGGATTCATTTACTTGGGCGGTGGCACTGTGGATACTAAAAATGAAGAACAAAAAAAGGATGGGTTTTTTCATTTCTTGATGCTATGGACCACAAATATAAATAATTAGCACTACTATGTTAAAAGATTGTGATGCTTTTAACTAATGAAAGCAATACTATTATATTAAAATGAAAGTGGAGCTTTGGCATTGGGCTATTGGCTGATTTTCAGAACGGCCGCAGAGAAGGCGCCGCCAACGAGTAGGGCAATATGTACTTTTTGGAATTCTATCTCCCCAGGGTACAGGCATTGATGAAGTGCGATGCAATTGCCCCCGAGGGTTTTTTATACTTACCGTTTTACGTGGATTTTACGGATGATAAGGCCGTTGCCGATGTATAAATGTGAACAACATGCTGCCGCTTTCTGCTAATTGAGTTTGAAATTTAGGTGTTGTTTTTCCAACGCCTGTAGCAATTCATTGCTGATCTGCACTTTTTGCTTACGGCTGACCAAGTTTACCTTTATCTTTTCCTGCATCTCATAGACCACGAAGTTCAAGGTGTGGTCGCCCTTATGGCCCACCAAGGTGTCCTTTAAGGTGTGTATCTGTTCTTCTTGGAGGTGGTCTATGTCCAATTTTATGGTAATTTTTTTAGCATAGTGTGCCATGACGTCCTGTAAGAGCATGAAATTGTTGAACTGCAGTCTAGGCTCCCCTTTTTTGCCCGTTTCCCGGTTGGTCCATCCCTCGCGTACAAAGGCTTTGATGTAGATAAAGGAATTGAGCATAAGAAAATGCCTGAACTTTAAGTATTCCTCTCCAAAGATCCGCAGCTCAAAGGAATCCGTATAATCCTCCATGGTGAAAGCGGCCCAGCCCTTTCCGTTTTTAGACACGCGATGTTGCACATCCGTAATGACACCTGCAAAGGAAAGTTCCCGGTTCACCTGTTGCTCCAGTTCTTGGGCGGAGGATAGGTTTGCGTTGCAAAAAGCAGTGATCTCGGTCTTAAAATCGTCCAACGGATGGCCGGAAATATAGATGCCCACCACTTCCTTCTCCCGGCGGAGCTTTTCCATAGTGCCCCATTCTTCACATGGGGGCACCATGGGCTCGGGGATTTGTACCTCGCTGGCATCCCCAAAGAGGCTTACTTGGGCGGAGTTTTTATTTTCCTGAAATTTGGCCCCATATTTGATCACTTTTTCCAAGAACGTAATGCCGTCCCCCTCATGGTGAAAGTATTGCGCCCTGTGTGCGGTGCCAAAGGAATCAAAACCCCCGGCCACGGCCATGTTCTCAAAAGCCTTTTTATTGGCCGCCCTAAGATCTATGCGTTTGGCCATATCAAAAACGGACCGGAAATGGCCATCTTTTTTCCGGTGTTCCACAATGGTCTCCACGGCAGAGCGCCCCACTCCTTTGATGGCGCCCATACCAAAGCGTACGGCCCCTTCCTTGTTCACGGCAAATTTATAGTAGGACTCGTTCACGTCCGGCCCCAAAACATCCAAGCCCATACGTTTACATTCTTCCATGAAAAAGGTCACCTGTTTGATGTCGTTCATGTTGTTGGAGAGTACAGCGGCCATATACTCCGCGGGGTAGTGGGCTTTCAGGTAAGCGGTCTGGTACGCTATGTAGGCATAGCAGGTGGAGTGGCTCTTGTTGAAGGCGTACGATGCAAAGGCTTCCCAGTCTTTCCATATCTTTTCCAATTTTTCCCGTGGGTGGCCCTTTTTTTCACCGCCATCCAGAAATTGGGGCTTCAGTTTTTCCAAAAGGGCGAAAATCTTCTTCCCCATCGCCTTTCGCAGCACGTCCGCGTCGCCTTTGGAAAACCCGGCCAGTTTTTGGGACAACAACATCACCTGCTCTTGGTAAACCGTTATACCGTAGGTTTCACTGAGATACTCCTCCATATCGGGGAGGTCATAGGTGATTTCCTCGCTACCGTGTTTCCTCGCTATAAAACTGGGAATGTACTCCATGGGCCCCGGGCGGTAAAGGGCGTTCATGGCAATAAGGTCATCAAACACCGTAGGTTTTAGGTCTTTCATGTGCTTTTGCATGCCCGGCGATTCATACTGAAAGACCCCGACCGTATCGCCCCTTTGGAACAGTTCATAGGTCTTTTCGTCATCCAACGGAAAATCATCGGGCACCAGATCCACCCCATGCTTGGCCTTGACGATTTTTACGGTATCCTTGATCAGCGTTAGGGTCTTTAGTCCCAAGAAATCCATCTTCAACAATCCGGCACTTTCCACCACGGAATTGTCAAACTGGGTCACGTACAGGTCTGAGTCCTTGGCCGTGGCCACGGGCACGAAGTTGGTGATATCGTCCGGGGTAATGATCACCCCGCAGGCGTGTATGCCCGTGTTGCGAAGGGATCCCTCCAGCACCCGGGCCATTTTGAGGGTCTGGCCCTCTAAGTCATCGCCCTCCGCTATGTTAAGTAGGTGGTTGACCTTCTCCAGATCATCTGCCCTGAATTTCTTTTTTAGATCGGCCTCGGGCACTCCAAAGATCTTGCCCAATTTGGACATGGTGGGGATGAGCTTGGCAATTCGGTCTGCATCGCCCAAGGGTAGGTCTAGTACGCGGGCCGTGTCCCTTATGGAGGATTTGGCGGCCATGGTGCCATAGGTAATGATCTGTGCCACTTGGTTGGCGCCGTATTTTTGTATGACATAGTCCATGACCCTGCCGCGGCCCTCATCGTCAAAGTCAATATCAATATCGGGCATGGAAACCCTGTCCGGATTCAGGAAGCGCTCAAAAAGGAGATCGTACTTTAAGGGGTCTATATTGGTAATGGTGAGGCAGTAGGCCACCACGGATCCCGCTGCGGAACCTCTGCCGGGGCCTACAGAAACATCCATGTTACGTGCTTCCCGGATAAAATCCTCCACAATCAGAAAATACCCTGGGTAGCCAGAATTGGCAATGGTCTCCAGTTCAAAATCAATGCGTTCCCGGATGGCAGGGGAAATTTCCCCGTATCGTTTCTTGGCGCCTTCATAGGTAATGTGCCGCAAATAGGCATTTTCCCCACGCTTGCCGCCGTCTTGTTCATCTTCGGGCACTTTAAACGATTCAGGAATGCCGAACTTGGGTAAGAGCACATCCCGTGCAAGCTCAAAGGGCTCTATTTTGTCCACGATTTCCTGAAGGTTCAAAATGGCCTCTGGCACATCTTTGAAGAGGGCCTTCATTTCCTCTCCGCTTTTGAAATAGTATTCCTGGTTGGGCAGCCCGTACCGGTAGCCTCGTCCGCGACCAATGGGTGTGGCCTGTTTTTCACCGTCCTTGACACATAATAGGATATCATGCGCTTCCGCATCTGCCTTGGCGCAATAATAGGTGTTGTTGGTGGCCACCAGTTTTACCTGATGCTTTTTGGAAAATTCCAATAAAACCTGGTTTACGCGGTCCTCGTCTTCTTGGCCGTGGCGCATGAGCTCTATGTACAGGTCCTCACCAAATTGTTCCTTCCACCAAAGCAGGGCTTCCTCGGCCTGGTTTTCGCCCACGTTCAAAATTTTTCCGGGCACTTCACCATAGAGGTTGCCAGTAAGGACTATAAGGTTGTCCTTGTACTTTTGCAACACGTTCCTGTCTATGCGGGGTACATAATAGAACCCATCCGTATACGCTATGGAAGACATTTTGGCCAAGTTGTGGTACCCCTCTTTGTTCTTGGCCAATACTACGATCTGGTAACCATGGTCCTTTACGCTTTTGTTGGTATGGTCCTCACAGACAAAGAACTCACAGCCTACAATGGGGGTGATCGGGCGCAAAGGGTCTTCGGCATCCGGGGCCTGTTGTTCCACAGCCTTGTTATGGGCACTGACCTCTTTTACAAAATGGAAGGCCCCCATCATGTTGGCGTGGTCCGTAAGCGCAACTGCGGGCATTTGGTGCTTGGCGGTAAATTGCACCAAATCCTTGATGTTGATGGTGGACTGCAGCACGGAGAATTGGGAGTGGTTGTGCAGGTGCACAAAGGGTGCGTCCTCCAAGGTCTTGATGTTCTCCTTGATCTCTGCCTGTGATACCCCGCCCGTATCCTTTTCCCAAAGGGCATCCGCAATTTTTTTAGAGGCTTTTTTTAGGTTGATGTGCCTTAGGCCAATGAGCTGGATCTCCTGTGGATTGGCTTCGGAGAACTTCTCGAAATAATCGGGTGGTACATCCAATTGTTCTTTGGTGTACTGTTTGAGTCGCACCAATTCCAAAAAGCAGCGGGTCGTGGCCTCCACATCTGCGGTGGCATTGTGCGCTTCGGCAAAGGGTTCCTTGAACAAGAATTCATGGAGTTCCGTAAGCGTGGGCAGTTTGAACTTGCCCCCACGGCCACCGGGGAGCTGGCATAATTGGGCGGTATGTTCCGTACAGGTATCCAGAACAGGAAGTTCCTGCAACGGATTTTCCACCCCCATACGATGGAACTCGGCCCCCATCACATTCACGTCAAAACCCACATTCTGGCCCACAATGAATTTTGTCTTGGCCATGGCGGCATTGAATTTGTCCAGGACCTCTGCCAAGGAAACACCATCCTGCTCCGCCAAGGCCGTGGAAATACCATGGATCTGTTCCGCATCATAGGGAATGTTGAACCCCTCTGGTTTTACCAAATAATCCTGTTGGTCCAAAAGGTTGCCCATGGCATCGTGCAACTGCCAGGCGATCTGTATGCAGCGCGGCCAGTTGTCCGTATCGGTGATGGGGGCGTCCCA
>CAKZLG010000322.1 GCA_937125035.1 uncultured Maribacter sp.
GCATCAATACCTCCAAAAGTGACTTGGGTGGCGCCGTCAAAATTTGTTCCTGTAATAACCACAGTATCTTCTTCACCAGCTTCCGTAGGTGTGAAAGAAACAATGGTAGGCTCTGGTAAAGCGGTGACTTCTTCAATTTCTAAAGCGGTCAATGCCCTATCAATGATGACCATATCATCAATACATCCTTCAAAATATTCCCATTCGGTTGGCGAGGTGGTATTATAACCATTCGTAAACGAAAGTCCCAGTTGATTAAACCCCATATCCAGATGATTTACAGAAGACCCCGTTGTAGAAGCCTCTACGGCGCCGTCAAGATAGATCGTCACCGTATTTGAATCACCCGTAAAATCAACCTGGTGCCAATTCCCATCATTGACCGGATTTGCAGAGATGGCTTGAATCGAATTACTTGCACTTGTCCATAAAGTTCCCTGTAACCTACCATCATCGGTAATCATAATAAGGGGTATATAATTAGTAATGGTACCGAACGGAACTGCATCTTGATAGCCCAATATTGCTCCAGATGCTGTGGTTTTAAAGCGAAGTGATATCGTAAACTCCGATAAATTCCGAATTAAATTATCTGGTAAACTTACATAGCCTGGCCCATCATCAAAACAGACTGCCTGGCCCTGGGCGCCGGTTTCATAGGTTACCGTATTCACTTCAATTCCATCATAGTTATTCTCGGTTTCATCGAGGGCATTTCCTTCAAAATCATATTGGGCAATCAAATAGGTAAAGCCGCTCGCCGAGTCGTTGTCCGCTGGGTTGGTTACGGTAACGTTACCCGAAGCACCTGTACCCACCACGGCGGTAATCTCCGTATCAGAGACCACGGTGAAACCCAAAGCCTCTGTTGCGCCAAAAGCAACGGCCGTGGTGCCCGTAAAACCGGTGCCCGTAATGGTCACTGTTTCGCCATTACCCGCCAATGTTGGGGTAAAACTGGTTACGGAGGGTGGATCAAGAAGGGTTACGGAACCTACCTCGCTGAAAGTAGACCCACAGCTTCCATTGGTCAATTGTGCTCTGAAAAGGGTGTTAGTGGCAACATTGGTATAATTATAAGTAGTACTCGTATTGGCGATATCGTTCCAGATTATGCCATTGTCCGTTGATCGCTGCCATTTGTTTATGGTACCGGTATGCCCAGAAAGGGTCAAGGTACCACTATTGGTGGTGGACCCATGCGCTGCGGAACTTACCGAACCGCCTTGGGGCGGGGTGCCGCTTACAACGGTTATCTCATTTGCTTCAGAGGCCACTGCCGCCCCACATCCAGAAATCTCCACGAACACGCGATAGTAATACGTACCAGCTGTAGGAATGGATTCGGTCAATGTGGTTTCGGTAACATTGATGTCCGTCCAATTGCTCTGGTCCGTAGAGCGCTGCCACTTTTGTACGGTGCCCTGTTGCCCGGATACCTGCAGTTGCACGTTGGCACCCTCACAGATGGTGGGGTTTTGGGCAAATACGTTTCCGGAATTCGCCTCGGCAACAAAAATGGGGGCACTTGAGGTGACCAGACCACTGCAGGAAGTAGGTGCACCGGTATTCACTATGGCGCGATAATAGGTGGTGGTCGTAATATCGCTTACGGTCAACGAGGTAGAGGTAGTGTTGATCACGGTCGGGGCATCGATGAAATTGTTATCGGAGCTTTCCCATCTCACCACAGTACCATTGAGACCGTTGAGCGTAAGCGTGGTGCTGTTGCTCCCGGCACATACCGTGACGTCCCCACCGGAGATGACGCCCCCTGGCGCACCGTTTATGGTGATGCCCTTTGAAAAGAAAGGGGTTGAGAGGGTCTGGTCGTTGGGCATACCGCCGAATTCTATGATCCCGAAGATATTTTGGGTGTCTGGGAAATCGTTCCAATCACCGGCACCAGTGTACACGTGACCAAAGGATTCACTCCCGCCCCAATTATTGGGCTCCCCGCTCCTCCAGTTTTGAAAAATATCAGCAACACCGTTGGCATCTCCATTAGCTATAGTAATCTGCGTTCCTTTTTCTGGGCCGGTAACCCAGTAGAACTTGCCTTCCGCTGCCGCTTGGTTGTTGTACAGGTTGAAGCCCAACGCTTCATTGATCTCATTGTAATCGTCAGAGGCCCCCATCCATGAGTTTTGCCCCATCAAACGAGAAACAAAAGTATTTTCGGCGTTTGAGGTCAACGTCGCCAAATAGGCCTCGCGTCCAAAAAATGAGGTGGATGTCGCCTCGGCCTTTGTCGCCGTCCAGGACTGAGGGGTGGAGGTGAGGCGGTAAAA
>CAKZLG010000323.1 GCA_937125035.1 uncultured Maribacter sp.
GGGCAGGGGACGCCCCGGTCAATGCACGCAGGTTCGTCTCCCGTTTCATGGAAACACGGCCCATTGCCCCGCTTAAGTTTGTAGTGGTGGGCTTTGGCTCCCTGAACTATCCGGATTATTGCAGCTACGCCATACAGGTGGATGCCCTGTTGCACGGGCACAAGGATTTTACCCCGTGGATGCCCTTGACGAAAATCAACGAGCAAGGCGAGGATGCTTTCTTGGCATGGGTAGAACAATGGAACATGCATACGGGCTTGCAGGTACATTTGGAACCGGATGTGGTGGGGGCAATCACCCCAACCAAATTAAACTGTACCGTTTTGAAACGGACGCCCATGACCAACGATGATACCTTTTTGTTACGCCTACGGCCGGATAAGGGAACTGCATTTCAGTCGGGCGATCTGCTGCAAATAGTACCGCCGGGGGAGCGTACTCCGCGTTCTTATTCCATTGCGCGCTTGGAGGGCGATATCCTTCTGGCCGTAAAAGTGCATAGCAAGGGAAAATGCTCCTCCTATTTGGCCACTTTAAAAAAAGGCGAAGCCATTTCTGCACAGCTGCACGAGAACCATGGCTTCCATTTTCCCGAAACCGCCCCCAGGGTATGGATGGTGGCCAACGGTACGGGATTGGCCCCTTTTATAGGCATGCTGCACGAGCATAAGAAAAGTAGGGTACGCCTCACTTGGGGCGGTCGCAATCAAGGTTCCTTTACGCCTTACCGTACCTTTCTCAATGGATCTTTGCAAGAGCTGCCGGGAATAGAATTTCAATTGGCCCTTTCACAAGAACAGGGCCGCATGTATGTTCAGGAACTCTTGGCACAACAGCAAGATGAGGTGGCACACGCCCTTGAGGAGGGTTGTGTTTTCCTGTTGTGTGGGTCGCTCCGCATGCAGCAGGGCGTTTTGGAAGTACTTGAAACCGTTTGCCAAAACGAACTGCAACGCCCATTGGCATATTTTGAGGAGCAGGGCCAACTGCTTACAGATTGTTATTGAGGGCCCTATGTATTGAATTTTTTCATTTTTGATCACCACAATGTTGTCAATCTGTGAACTGTTTTGGTGTTTTTTTTCCTTATATTTTTGCCAGGCGTCAACCAGCAAAATTGATTTATTGGTGAAAATTAAATTTATAAGGCAACCCTGTAGATTGCCTCGGGAGCCAAACGAAATTTTTATACTTGATTAGCACGAATTTATATCGTGGCCTTGTAATTAATTCCAATGCAGAATATATAGACTTTCAAGTTGAATTTATCCGATTACATAAAAAGAAGAAATGGTGTGCCTTTTGGTGGTAGTGATTTACTTCCTAATATGTTGAGTCGTTCTCTGGGTGCGGGAAAGTATCTTTTTTTTTGGCGATACTGGGATATAATCTAAGGATTATATCTGGGGAAATATATATTTAAACCGCTTAAACTCATCTCACCCTAAGCTTTATCTCTAATAATGATTTTTGCCCTCTGTGGGCTTATCCTTGACATAGTCATCATAATAACTTGCTTATTCCTTGCTTACCAAATAAGAATCTAAAAATTGAGCAAAGTTCCTAAATTGAGCAAACTAAGTACAGTGTTGGCTAAAATTCATTGCTTGCCAATATCTTAAACGTAAATCAATCTTCTTTACCAACTCTCTGATTATTCCAAATACCTTATCTTCAAACTTAGAACCAAATATCCGGGCCTAACCTTAATGGTTCATTCAAGAAGTAAAAATGTATGATTATGAAACAACGCTTAGCACTCATTGTATTGTTGCTTTTTAAGCTAACATTTTCAGTCGCACAGGACAAAACGATTGCCGGGGAATTTATTGTTGAACCACCTACACTGATTTGTTTGGGTTTTGAATGGTACATCACAGGCGATGACAACAGAAATGCAAGTGTTGAGGTGAAATATCGAAAAAAAGGCGATCTCAAATGGATAACCGGCCATCCCTTGTTGCGAATTGGCAATGAAAAATCTGGCACCCCTGAATGGAATTATACCACCGAAAACATGTTTGCCGGAAGCATCATCAATTTAGAAAGCGATACTGAATATGAATGTAAATTTTTACTGACCGACCCCGATTGTACCGAAGGACTTACGGAAATTTCAAAAACCATACGCACAAGAAAAGAACCCGAAATATATTCAAACGGGAACATCAGACACGTATATCCTAAAGGCTGGGAGGGGGAACGTATAGAGCCGTCATACGACGGATTATTGCATGCGTATTATGGTTATCCAAGATATGCCGACTGGATTTTAACAACTGACCCGGTAGAGGCAGGTGACATTATTGTTGTACATACCGGAGAATATAAAGCAGATTATAAAAATTATCGCGACTATCATGGACTTACATTTGACGGCACTTATTTTTTCACACAAGACGGAACAGCCGAAAAGCCGATCACGATTAAAGCTGCCGGTGATGGAGATGTTATATTTGATGGAAACGCCTCTGCCGTTTTGTTCGATCTCACCGCTGCCGATTACCATTACTTGGAAGGGATTACATTTCGAAATACCGAAGTTGCAATCCGTGCAGGACTAATGAACGCCTATGGCTGCAATGGTTTAACTGTAAAAAGTTGCTTGTTCGAAAATATCGGAATTGGTATTCAGGGACAATTTGAGGGCTCAAGACATTTTTATATTGCCGACAATACTTTTATAGGGCGGGAGGATACTAATATGGCATACCACACCAAACTTGAAAATGGAAAAAAGGTGCAACGGCTGGCCTCTTACTACGCGGTAAAAGTTCATGGACAAGGACACACCGTTTGCTACAACAGCGTATCATACTTTTTTGATGGTATTGATATTTGTACACATTCAAAACCCGAAACCAATCCTGATAAAAAAGCGGTGTCAATAGACTTTTATAATAACGATTTTTTTGTCTGTAACGACAATTTTATTGAAGCTGATGGTGGAAATCATAACATCCGTATTTTAAGAAACAGGGGCATTAATTCGGGGCAACAGGCCTTGTCAAACCAGCCAGTGCTGGGCGGACCCGTTTACTGGATACGTAATGTGATTTATAATAGTGGCAACGCCTCAACATTCAAGTTTTGGGGCATGTATCCTTCTGGTATGGTTATGTATCACAATACATCCTCCGGGATTTTTACTCGAGACGATAAACCTGGTTCAAATGTGCATAGCCGGAATAATTTATTTTTGCCTTCGGACGATGCTGATTTGCCAAGCTTGGGACTTTATACATACACCTCGTATTCAACACTTGATTACAACGGATACCGCAAACGCGATCCCTTTATTGGATATCATGCCCCGGGTCAGGATTCAATCTATGATTTTAATGAAAATCATAATCCCAAAAGATATCAGACGATCAAGGATTTCTATGAAAATACGAGTCAGGAAAAAAATGGGATAGTTGTGGATTATGACATATTTACCAAAGCCAATGCCCCTAAATTCAAGGAGTTTAATCAAAAAAACAAGGCTAAAGGCAATGCTTATCCAATTTATTCTTTTGATGATTTGGA
Source organism: uncultured Maribacter sp. (assembly GCA_937125035.1). GTDB lineage: Bacteria > Bacteroidota > Bacteroidia > Flavobacteriales > Flavobacteriaceae > Maribacter. The sequence continues at coordinate 3,532 of CAKZLG010000323.1, forward strand.
TCTTACCTTGAAAAAGAACGCCAAGGTTATTGACAAGGGGGTTGTATTACCGGGTATTAATACCAATTATACTGGTAAAGGCCCTGATTTGGGCGCTTATGAGTATGGAATGGAAATACCGCATTTTGGGCCAAGAAATTTGCCAAATACACTTACAGAACAGGAAAAGTAAGGTGGTTGTATTCAAATGTTTGGCGGTTTAACTGCAAAAGGTCGGTCCGGTTTCAACTTCGATTCCAATCCAACCAGAGGGGCGGTAAAATAGGGTCGTCTTTATGCTGATAGTTCAAAAAGAGACCTTGTTTCTATTTTGCATTTTGAAAACTTTGAGTGGTCACTTGAATGAAAATATCAAAAGGTGGCAACAGCAATATTTTTAGCATTTAAAGGAAAGAACAGCATATACAGATATTTGAACATCAGGGATATGAATGCAGGTTATGGATAAGGTGAATATGCCAATGGCTAAAGATCTGATAATGGGGGCAGGCCTACTTTTTGTTATATCTTCCCATTCAAAAAGTTGTTTTTGAGTCACTACGTTTTTGGCGTATAGGAATGTATTTATTTGTAGCCTCGGCAAGAATCATTTCGGCTGTGCTCAATGTGGACTTCACTTCAAAGCTGCGCCTTTCGGTGCTTTCGCACCTTTGGGATGCTACGTTGTAGCCTCGGCAAGAATCGAACTTGCATCTAAAGTTTAGGAAACTTCTATTCTATCCATTGAACTACGAGGCCATTGATCAGTATGTCAGGTAAGGCCGCGATTATTATTCAGATGCCCCCTGAAAAATCGGACCCTTTCATTTATTGGGCCTTGTACGCCGTTGGACGGTCACAAGGCCAAATGGGCTGGCAAAAATAGGATTTTTTATGGATTACCTCCAAAAGAAGACCATCAATTTCTCTTGGACCAAATCTCGTACAGGGGTTCTCCACGGCTGTTCTTGCCGGTGTGGTGCCAATCGTCCCCTTGAAGGTCGTATGTAAAGGTCAAGGTTGCGCCCACACGATTATTGTCTCGCGAAAAATAGTCGATCTGTTCCGTATAGACCCCATTGGCCGCGGTGTAGCTGCCCCCGCCCGTTCCGGAGAAGGCAAAGGTCTCCGTATGGTAGGCCACCCATTGAAACCTGCCATCCATTAGGAATTTCAAGGTCTTTCTGGGATTTTCCTCCCCGCGGCGTTCCTGCCCCTCATCCGGGCCCCGGGTGGCAAAGAGCCAGAGGCCATCTAGGGCTTGGTTTTCATTGGGCTGGCGTTCAAAATTGATGTCTTGGTCCAGTTGCAGCACCAAAAGCGTGTTTTCTATTTCAAAGGGGATGTCCACCTTTTTACTACCATCATGGTCCACATTGCTATTGAATTCCAAATCCGAATGGAGCACTCCATTTTCCAAAGTATAAAAACCGCCCATGGTCTTTATGAAGTTGGCAGGTTGGCTTTCATATACTGTATAGATGAAATAGGTGTCCGTTATTTTGAGCTCATGGGTCACGTTCTGAGTAGTCGCCTTATAGGCTCCCGGCGTAATTTGGGCATGGATAGGCAGTGTACAGGCCAAAAGAAGTAGAGTGAAAAGGAGACGGAGAGGTTTATGTTGTGCCATATGAATTAAGATTTTGTCTAAAATAGGAATTAAGGAGCTAAAAATCAGAATTTTAAATTTTTTTAAGGTGGATGATGTGCTGAAAATTAAGTTACTGCAATTTTTTTTTGCGAGTGTTGTTTATTCAATTTTTTTGTTTTCATTTGTTACAGCAAATCCACTATGTGCGATTTGGTTTTTTTGGCATGGGCTGAACATTATGAAATATGTTTGTACGTCCGGGCAATGGGGAATTGGGAAGTCAGACCCCTTAGCATTCCATAAGATGGATGACCGGATTTTAAAGCTAACTTCCAAAGCTTCTTCTACTGACCTTGTTTGTAGTCAGCACCACTATTTTTTTATTCCAACTACAGTGAGTCAACAATTAATTTGATAAGGTGTACTTTTTAACCTTAACTTAAGTATCCTTGACCATCAACATTTAATCTGTACTGTAGCTTAATTTCATGAACACAAAATATAGCGATCTAATAGATCAAACCTACCATTTCCCCCAAGAGGAATTTACCTTGGAGGGCGAGCACCTGCGTTTTCACGACATAGACCTCAACGCTTTGGTGGCCCAATATGGCAGCCCGCTCAAATTCACATACCTGCCCAAAATTTCGGACAATATAAACAAGGCCAAGGGTTGGTTTGCAAAAGCCATAAAAAACCATAATTACAAGGGCAATTACAAATATTGTTATTGCACAAAAAGCTCCCATTTTCAGCACATCCTCAATGAAGCGCTGAAAAATGACATCCACATAGAGACCTCTTCCGCCTTTGATATCAACATTGTGGAGTCGTTGAAGATGAGCGGCAAGATCAAGGACAATACCTATGTTATCTGTAATGGCTTTAAGCGGGAGCAGTACATAGACAACATTGCCCGCCTGATCAACGGAGGCCATAGGAACTGTATTCCCATAATAGACAATTATGAGGAGATCGATCTTTTGTCAGATGCCATACAGGATGATTTTCAGGTGGGCATACGCATTGCCTCTGAGGAAGAGCCCAAGTTTGAGTTCTATACGTCCCGTTTGGGCATTGGCTACAAGAACATTGTGCCCTTTTATGAGAACCAGATCCAGGGCAATGATAAGGTGGAACTGCGAATGCTGCACTTTTTCATCAATACGGGCATTCGGGACAACGCCTACTACTGGAACGAATTGGCAAAGTGCCTTAAGGTGTATGTGCGCCTTAAAAAAATCTGCCCGTCCTTGGACAGTCTCAACATTGGAGGGGGTTTTCCCATTAAAAATTCCCTGGCTTTTGAATATGATTATGCCTACATGGTAGATGAGATCATCAACCAGATCAACATTGCCTGTGCTGAGGCAGATGTGCCGGTGCCCAACCTCTTTACCGAGTTTGGCAGCTATACGGTAGGGGAAAGTGGCGGGGCCATCTATGAGATCTTGTACCAAAAACAACAGAATGACAGGGAGAAGTGGAACATGATAGACTCTTCCTTCATTACCACATTGCCAGATACGTGGGCCATAAACAAGAGGTTCATTATGCTGCCCATAAACCGCTGGCACGATGAATACGAACGCGTACTCTTGGGCGGCCTTACCTGTGATAGTGATGACTATTATAACAGCGAACAGAACATGAATGCCATATACTTGCCAAAATATAAGCGAGACAGGCCCCTCTACATTGGGTTCTTCAATACCGGGGCCTACCAAGAGACCATTGGTGGGTATGGTGGCCTTCAGCACTGCCTTATACCACAGCCCAAGCACCTTTTAATAGATAAGGATGCCAAGGGCAATAAGGTAGTAACACTCTTTAGTCCGCAACAAAAGGCCGAGGATTTCTTGGATATTCTGGGCTATACGAAAGGCAGCAAACAACAAAAGAAACCCACAAAGCGGAAAACAATCAAAGCCTAAGGGCGAAACACTTTTTTTTGACCATGAGTACAACCAAGAATTACGCGGGCATAGCTGACGAATTTGCACAATTGGAGACCGCAAAGGTGGTCTTGATCCCTGTTCCCTATGATGGCACCAGTACTTGGGGCAAAGGGGCGGACAAGGGCCCGGAGGCTTTTTTGGAAGCCTCCGAAAACATGGAGACCTATGATCTGGAAACCGATACCGAGGTCTATAGGCAGGGCATATATTTGGCCGGGCCCATTACGGAAGACACATCGCCAGAGGCTATGGTAAAAGCCGTGCACGCCACGACCAAGGAGTATATAAAACGCAATAAGTTCGTGACCCTGTTTGGGGGTGAGCACAGTATTTCCATTGGTACCATACGCGCCTTCAATGAGTGTTTTGATAATTTGAGCGTGCTGCACATAGATGCCCATGCAGACTTGAGGCAATCCTATAATGGAAGCAAGTACAACCACGCCTGCGCGGTTCATGAGGCCAGCCAGACCACCAATTTGGTGCAAGTGGGCATACGGTCCATGGATGCCATTGAAAAGACCTTTATGGATGAGGAAAAGGTTTTCTTTGCCCATGACATGGTCAATGATGACTATTGGATGGATAAGGTGGTCGAGGCCCTAACAGATAATGTCCTCATCACCTTTGACCTGGATGCCTTGGATCCCTCCATCCTCCCGGCCACCGGGACCCCTGAACCGGGCGGTCTGTTCTGGTATGAAACTTTGGATTTTCTGAAAAGGGTCTTTGAGGAAAAGAACGTGGTGGGTTTTGACATTGTAGAGCTGTGCCCCAATGCCCAGGACAAGACCTCTAACTTTTTGGCCGCCAAGCTCTATTATAAAATGTTGAGCTATAAATTTGTGGGTGAAGATGTGGCCGATGAGTATGATAATACCTATGATGTGGAGTATAAAGGAAACAACAACAGTGTAAGATTTAATGAAGATGAAGACTAAAGGAAGCATTTCTAAATTTATTGAGACCTATTATTTACATTTCAATGCCGCTGCCCTCGTGGACGCCGCAAAGGGCTATGAAGATCAATTGAACCAAGGGGCCAAAATGCTGGTGTCCTTAGCGGGGGCCATGAGTACCGCGGAACTGGGTAAGATCTTTGCCGAGATGATCCGCCAGGATAAAGTGCAGATCGTATCCTGTACGGGGGCCAATCTAGAGGAGGACATCATGAACCTCGTGGCCCACTCCCATTACAAACGGGTACCCAATTACAGGGATCTTACCCCCCAAGACGAATGGGCCCTTTTGGAAAAGGGATTGAACCGGGTAACGGATACCTGTATTCCAGAAGAGGAGGCTTTTAGGCGCATACAGCAACACATTGTAAAAATTTGGCAAGATGCAGAAGCTAAAGGGGAGCGGTACCTACCGCATGAATACATGTATAAGTTGTTGCTTTCTGGTGTTTTGGAGGAGCATTATGAAATAGACCTTAAAGATTCCTGGATGTACGCCGCAGCGGAAAAGAACCTGCCCATTGTGTGCCCCGGTTGGGAAGACAGTACCATGGGCAACATCTTTGCCTCCTATGTCCTTAAAGGTGAATTGAAGGCCAGCACCATGAAATCTGGAATAGAGTACATGACCTTTCTGGCGGATTGGTATACTGTCAATTCTGGTAACGGTATCGGCTTCTTTCAAATAGGGGGAGGCATAGCAGGAGATTTCCCCATCTGTGTGGTGCCCATGCTCTACCAAGACATGGAACGGACGGATACCCCCTTTTGGAGCTATTTCTGCCAGATAAGTGACAGTACTACCAGTTATGGTTCATACTCGGGTGCGGTTCCCAATGAAAAAATCACTTGGGGAAAATTGGATATCACTACCCCCAAATTTATCATAGAAAGTGATGCAACTATTGTGGCGCCCTTGATTTTTGCTTATCTTTTGGACTTATAATTATGGATAAGAACGCGCATCTAAAGAGAGTCATTGTAGATTTTAAGAAGCTCACCCCAGAAGTGTTGAAGCTTCTCGTGGAGCGTTACCCTGATGGGTATGATGATAGGAACATCATCTCCTTCAAAAATGCAAGTGGCGAGCGTATTGAGGCCGTGGAGGTGCTTACGGAGGATACCAAATACTTGGTAAAAATCAGTGCAAAGCTAGAGTACACCATGGAGAATTATGACGAAGAGGACTACGTGGATTATGCTGATGATGATCCAGATGCCGTAGTGGCCCCAGATCCAGAGGATTTGGAACAGGAGGAGGATTAAACACGTCTCCATCGGTCAAGGCAACCCCCAAACACGTAAAATTAAAGGCTATTTAAATACATCCCCACAGGGATGCCTTATCTTTATCTCGCCTAAACAACGCTACCTTTGAACATAGAGGACATAGAAAATATAGAATTGAAGTTTTTGGACCTGAATGATTATCAGGAGCTTAAAACAGCCATGCTCTCCGTGTATTCCCATATGCCCGGGGCTTACTGGAGGGAGGCGGAAATAAAGTCCTTGATCCAAAAGTTTCCGGAGGGCCAAGTGGTCATAAAGATCAATGGGGAATTGGCCGGCGTGGCGCTTTCCATTATCGTGGATTACGAAGCTTTTGATGATGAGCACACCTATGAGGATGTTACCGGCAGCTATTCCTTTGATACCCATGATGCCAAGGGCGATGTACTCTATGGCATAGAGATTTTCATAATACCCCAGTTCCGTGGGCTTAGATTGGGCCGTAGGCTCTATGACTACAGAAAAGAGCTCTGTGAAAAGTTGAACCTTAAAAGTATTGTCTTTGGGGGCAGAATGCCCAATTACCACAAATACAGAGAAGAGCTCACCCCTAAGGAGTACATTGCCAAGGTGCGCAGAAAGGAGATAGAGGACCCGGTACTGAACTTCCAGATCAACAATGACTTTCATCCGGCCAAGGTCATGAAGGGCTATTTGGAGGGGGATAAGGCCTCACAGGATTATGCCATTTTAATGGAATGGGACAATATTTATTATCAAAAACCATCCAAGAAGGCGGCCTCCAACAAAACCGTGATACGCCTAGGGCTCATACAATGGCAAATGCGCCCTTACAGTGATGTGGACGCGGTCATGCAGCAGGCGGAATTTTTCATAGATGCCGTTTCCGGCTATCGGGCGGATTTTGCCCTTTTTCCGGAGTTTTTCAATGCGCCGCTCATGGCCAAGGACAACCACTTGTCCACTTCTGATGCCATTCGTGAACTGGCCAAGCACACAAGTACCTTGGTACAGCGTTTTTCGGAATTTTCCATTTCCTATAACATCAATATTATCACAGGGAGTATGCCAGAGGTCATAGAGGGCAGGTTGTACAATGTAGGCTACCTTTGTCGTAGGGACGGTACCATGGAGCGGTATGAGAAACTCCACGTAACACCAGATGAGGCCAAAGTGTGGGGCATGCAGGGCGGCCAAAAATTACAGGCGTTTGACACGGACTGCGGTAAAATTGGCATCTTGATCTGTTATGATGCGGAATTTCCGGAATTGAGTCGCTTGTTGGCGGATGAAGGGATGGACATTCTATTCGTTCCTTTTCTTACAGATACCCAGAACGGGTACTCTCGGGTACGGCACTGTGCCCGGGCCCGAGCCATAGAGAATGAGTGCTATGTGGCCATAGCAGGCAGTGTGGGCAACTTGCCCAAAGTACAGAACATGGACATACAATTTGCCCAGAGTATGGTGTTCACCCCATGTGATTTTTCCTTTCCTGCCAATGGTATCAAAGCAGAGGCCACACCCAATACGGAAATGATTCTCATTGCCGATGTGGACATAGACCTGCTCCGGGAACTCAACCAATTTGGCGCCGTTAAGAATCTAAAGGACCGGCGTAAGGATATTTTTGAACTCAGAAAAAAGTAAGCTTGGAACATTTAAAGATTATAGGTAGTGAGGAATGGTGCGTTTTCAAAAATTTAGGCATCCCGGCCATTAAGGCCAGGGTGGACTCTGGTGCCAAAACATCTTCCATACAGGCCACTAACATCAAAATAAACAATAAAGGCGCCCAAGAGTGGGTCACTTTTGAGGTGAACCCCCTTCAAGAGAACAGGAGCATTGCCATCACCTGTGAGGCCCGGCTTATTGATCGTCGTATGATCAAGAGTTCCACGGGCATTTCTGAGGAACGTTTGGTGGTGAAGACCCCTGTGACCTTGGGCCAAGAAACGTTTGATATTGAATTGACCCTGGCCAATAGGGACACCATGGAGTTCCGGATGCTCTTGGGCAGGGAAGCTTTGACCGATCGGTATATCGTAAACCCCGCCGTCAATTATCAAATACAGTATTTTGAGGATGAGGTGATAGAGGAAAAATACCGCCCTTTCTTTAAAGAAAAGACAGGCCTTAGGATTGCCCTATTGGCCAGTAATCCCAATTTATACAGCAATAAGCGCATTATAGAGGCTGGCGAGGCCCGTGGGCATGAGATCGTGTTCTTGAACGTGGAGCTGGCCTATATGAAATTGGATGCCCATTCCCCGGAAATTCGGTACAGGGGTGGCAATATCCTGAACGAGTTTGATGCCGTCATCCCCCGTATCAAGCCCGCGGTGACGTTCTATGGCTGTGCCTTGATACGCCAATTTGACAATCTGGGGGTCTATTGCCAGAATTCAGCCGAGGCCATTTCCCAATCCAGGGACAAGCTCTTCGCCTCGCAACTTTTTGCGAAAAATGATATTCATATTCCCATAACGGGTTTTGCCAAGAGCCCCATGGATACAAAGGACCTCATAAGAATGGTCAACGGGGCGCCCCTGATCATTAAATTATTGGAGAGCACTCAGGGCAAAGGAGTGGTCCTTGCCGAGACCAATAAGGCCGCCGAGAGTGTGATCAATGCCTTTAAGAGCGTCAACACCAACATATTGGTCCAGGAATTCATAAAGGAGGCCAATGGGCAGGACATTCGTTGTTTTGTGGTGAACAACAGGGTTGTGGCCTCCATGCAACGCCAAGCGGAAAAGGGCGAATTTCGGGCCAATCTTCATCAAGGGGGCAAGGCATCCATCATTAAAATCACCTCCGAAGAAAAGAAATTGGCGCTCAAAGCGGCCAAGGTACTGAACCTGGCGGTGGCCGGGGTAGACATCATCCGGTCCAATAAGGGCCCCTTGCTGTTGGAAGTAAATTCCTCCCCCGGATTGGAAGGGATAGAGAATGCCACTGGTAAGGATATAGCCAATGAAATGATCAAGGCCATAGAACGTAAACTGAAATTTGTGCTTTAAATTTCTACCCTGCGCGATGTCATTCCTTATGCAAAGAAAATAGGAGGCAGGGGGCTAATACTATTTGGTCACCGGTTTTTGGGGGTGCGGGCTCCGGATCAGGTTTTGATGTACATATTGGATCGTGTAGTCAAAATCTTTTTTGGAAAACGGTTTGGGCAGGAAATTACTGGACCCAAGTTCCATGGCATGTGGGGCAAAACTGGCCTTCGTAGAGCTGGAAATAACGGGGAGCTTTCGTCCGAACATCGTAATGAACGATAACCCGTTCATGCTGGGCATTTCAATATCCGTCATGAGCACGTTGGCATGGGAGGTCTGCAAGTACACCCAAGCGTCCATGGAATCCTCAAACGTGGTCACATGCTGCACCAACGGATGGTTTTCGGCCAATTTTTTAGCAATTGACAGCCATATTTTGGAATCATCTACAATGACGAGATCAACCTTCATAAAAATAAGTTCAAGATTTGGATGGGCTAACCTACGGGTATTAAGGCGGTTCTCTAAACTTTCAGGATAAATGGCCCTAATTTCCATACCAACGGTTCTTTTCCCATAGTCTTAAACCACTGTTCTTGTGACCGTGGTTGGTGGTCACTTTTTTAATTTTAAGTATTTTTAGGGCGCAAGCATGGGGGCGCCCTAGTGCACAAACCAAAAGAAATCCCAAAAAAAGCATGGCCCACTTAGCGGACGGCATACTTAGGTTCAACGATGACCTGGTCTTAAAGGAAGAACTGCCCAAGGATATTAAAGTCTTGAACCCATTTAAGGGTAAGGAAGATATCTTGAAGCTCTCCTATAAATTTTATAAAAAATACTATAGTGACCCAAGGCCCCGAAAACTCATTTTGGGGATTAACCCGGGCCGTTTAGGCGCCGGTTCCACAGGTATTCCGTTTACGGACACCAAACGCTTGGCGGAGGTGTGTGGTATTCCCGCACCAGGACTGCATACCCATGAGCCCTCATCGGTATTTGTGTATGAGGTGATTTCCCGGTATGGGGGTTGTGAGAAATTCTATGCGGACTTTTATATCAATTCGGTCTGTCCTTTGGGCTTTGTAAAGCAAAATGACAAGGGCAATTGGATCAATTATAATTATTACGATGATCTTGCGCTCTTTGAGGCCGTAAGACCCTTTATGATCAGTAGCCTAAAGAAACAGTTGGCCATGGGCATAGAAACCTCCGTGTGTTACGTATTGGGAAAGAAGAACGCCAAGTTCCTACAACGCATCAATGAAGAGGAGCATTTCTTTGACAGCCTTTGTGTCTTAGACCACCCCAGGTACATCATGCAGTACAAAATGAAGATGAAGGAGACCTATATAGATGCCTATTTGGCCGCACTGAACAGGAATGAAAAATAGGGAGACCTTCTCATCACTTCGTAAATCCCATGTATTTTCACTATCTTGTTTGCACTAGAGGTTCCTTTTTGCACTACTTTGACCCTAGAAGCAATGACATATCCAATATGATGAAAATAGTCCTTTCCCTTGCCTTGGTTTTGAGCGGGGCCTCTCTGGGTGCCCAGAAAAAAATACGTTCCCAATTACAGACCTATGATCGGGCAACGGGCGAAATACAGACCATACTCACTGAAGATGCCCATTTTGAGGCTCCCAATTGGAGTAAGGACGGTACCTTTTTCATCATCAATCAAAACGGCCGCATCTTTAAGGTGGATGCCCAAGGGAACAAAGAAATGGTGGACACCGGTATTGCCACGCGCTGCAACAATGATCATGTCATTTCCCCAGATGGCCAGACCCTTGCCGTGAGCAGCAATGTGGAAGAGGGTCCGGAAGGATGGCTCACTTCCTGCATTTTTACCGTGCCGATTACGGGCGGGGAGGCGGTACGGGTAACCCCAAAAGTGCCCTCATTCCTGCACGGCTGGTCGCCAGATGGCAAACGCCTTGCCTATACGGGGTCCCGCAATGGCCAATTTGATATTTATACCATTTCCCTAGATGGAGGGGAAGAGGTGCAGTTGACCCATACCCAAGGGCTTTCTGATGGGCCCGAATACTCCAACGACGGAAAATACATTTACTACAATGCCATGGACACTGGGAAAATGGAGCTGTGGCGCATGGACGCCGATGGTAAGAACAACGTACAGCTTACCAGAGATGCCTTCTCCAATTGGTTTCCGCATGTGGCACCCAATGATCGGGAGTTGGTCTATATTGCCTATTTGGTGGACCAAGGGAGCAGTCACCCTCCCATGAAAAGGGTAATGTTGCGGCACTATGACCTAGCTACGGGGAACATAACGACCCTTCATACCTTTACGGGGGGCCAAGGGAGCATCAATGTGCCCTCATGGTCACCGGACGGTTCCAAATTTGCTTTTGTGAGCTATGAGTATTTGGATACCCAAGACTGAGCCGCCTCAATACTCATGATTGTTTTAAGTGGAAGAGCATGTCCCGTGTCGTGTTTTCCAAGTCAAACTGGGCCTTCCAGCCCCAATCCTGCCTGGCTTGGGTGTCATCAATGCTCTGCGGCCATGATTGGGCTATGGCCTGTCTAAAATCCGGCGCGTAGGTGGTCTTAAAATCCGGAATGTGTTTTTGGATGCTTTTGGTCATAGCGGCTGGGGTAAAGCTCATGGCCGCTAGATTGTAGGATGATCGTACCGTAAGGGCATCCGCTGGCGCTTCCATTAATTCTTGGGTAGCGCGGATGGCATCTGCCATGTACATCATGGGCAGGGCCGTATCCTCCTTTAGAAAACAGGTGTAATCTCCTTTGGAAAGTGCTTCGTGGTAAATTTCAACGGCATAGTCGGTAGTGCCGCCCCCTGGCATGGTTTTCCAACTAATGAGCCCAGGGTAGCGAAGGCTGCGCACATCCACCCCAAATTTCTTATGGTAATAGTCACACCAACGCTCTCCAGACTGTTTGCTAATGCCGTATACCGTACTGGGCTCCATAATGGTATGCTGCGGTGTGGCCGTTCTGGGGGTGGTAGTGCCAAAAACGGCAATACTACTGGGCCAAAAGATCTTATCTATTTTTTTTTCCTTGCCCAGATTGAGGACATTAAAAAGGGAATTCATGTTCAGGTTCCAGGCACGCATGGGAAATTTCTCCGCCGTGGCGCTCAACATGGCGGCCATGAGATATACCTCCTGAATGTCATGGTAGGCCACCATTTCTTCCAAGGCATCATAATCTGTGGCATCCAAAATTTCAAAAGGCCCCGAAGCCATAAGATTCTCACTGCCCTCACGGATGTCACTGGCCACCACGTGCTCATTACCATAAGCCTCCCTTAGTGTTAGGGTAAGCTCCGTACCTATCTGCCCGCAGGCACCTATGATCAAAATATTCTTTTGCATCTAAAAAGGGCGTTAAATGAATAATGGGTCAAAGATACCTTTTCCTAAAATTTGTACATTCGCGGTATGCGAAGTTTTCCCTTTTTTTTAGTGCTGGTATGCCTTTTTTTGGGATGTAACGATCTTCAGAAGGACAAGCAAGAGCTCCAAGACCCTGGCTGGCAGGTGACCCCGGCCAATCTACCCAAATTGGTGCCTTTGAATGCGAAGGCACGGGACGCTGTGCTGCAATGGAAGGAATACCAAGTATTTGAAATTAGTTTTGAACGCATGTACGGGATTGATTTCCGTGAGGATTTCGTGTTGGTCCTGGAAGAGCTCATTGAACGGCAAAAACAATGGGAAGCCTCTACCTATCCCCCAAAATTTGATACGCCCCAAATCAAGGGTAGGCAAAAGGTGCTGAAGACCTACATTTTGAAGACCAAAGGCAATTTGGAATACAGGGAGGCACCAGAACAATCCATCAAGGAAATGATCACCGCCTTCAACGCCCTGCGCGGGCAGTTCAACAGTATTGTGAACAATACCCTTCCAGAAGACCTGCTTAAAGAAGAGAATAAAAACGGCGGGCTATAGCCTAATTTGGAATGCCCATATTTAAATGAAAGCTCCCCAAAAGCCAATGAATCTTTTAGTTTTTAGCTTCTGCAGGAGCCTCTTTCTTAGAGGTAAGAGCCTGTTTGCTGAGACTGGCCAAGTTGAAATTGGGGTCCATTTTCAGAGCTTCCTCTATGGTGGCCAAAGCCGCATCAATATTGGTTTTGTCCATATTGAACTGCACCAAGCCTTTTAGGTGTACAAAGGCAGCCTTCAAGGAAACCTCGTAAGGCTGTTGACGCTCGTAGAAGGCATATTTCATATCTTCCTGCGCATTGGCGATACCGAATTCTATATTGGTCAAGGCACCCGCATTGTCACCCGTCTGTATTTTAAGATCGGCCAACTCGTACGCCAAATAGGCATTGGGCTGCCGGTTGAACAAGACCTCAAATTGTTCCAGGGCCCGTTTGGGTTGGTTCAGGGCCTTTAGGGAAATGGCTTTCACTTGGACCGCCAGATCACTGTCGCCCTCCACCTTTTCAATACCTATGGTGTTCAGGGCCTGTAAGTGCTGGTTGTCGTTTGCGTAGATGTATGCTAGGGTATCTCGCCGTTCTTTTGAGGGCGATAGTACATTGAGGTGGGTCAGGGCATTGATCACCCCGTCCACATCGCCTTGAAGGCGCATTTGGTTGTAGAAATCCTCATAGTGTTTCTCCAGCTCTGATTTGGTCTGTGCAAAAGCGGACAAACTAAGGGTCATCAAGAACACTACTCCTAATTTTTTCATGGTAAAGCGGTTTTTTTAAAGTGCGCTAAACTATTAAAATTATTTGTATGAAGGTGTTAATGAAAGCTTTAAATGTTGTAAAATAAAATACTGCGCCTTGTTAAGGTTCATGATTAGTCAAGGTCACCTTACACCAAAACGCGCACCTGCTCTTTCGTGGTGAATGCACGTAAGAGCTGGGCATAGAAGCCCAAACTCCTTTTGTCCGTATCTATACAGGATTTTAGGAAGGTCCTCAAATTGTCATAGATAAGGTTGGTGGGGAGAAGGGGTAAATTGGTGTTGACCTTTCCGGGGCTGTAGCGCGATTCGTCCATGACAATGTTCATCTTAATACGGTGACGGTGGTAATCTATGGCCACATCTGTGGCGTTATAATATTTTTTGAGCAAAGCTTTGTGCAATTCCTCATGTTGCTTTGTGGTCCTGGAACTTTTACAACTTTGGGAAATGGCATTTTCCAACTCATGATATACACTGCTGCCTATTTTTGAATTCTTCATAATATCTTCGTTTAAATACAACTTTGGGTATGTAGTTCGTCGATAACCCTTTATAAATCAATATACTAATAACGAGTAAAAAAGACTATTTATTGTAAGAAAATGAGTATTAACAAGAATTTAGCGTTCTATGGGCATCTGAAAATCATACCTGTTTAGAAGAAGTGGTTGCATTGTGCCCACCGTTTTATGGCCCCCAACTTCATTGGGCGCATACTGGGGCGGGGGCAGGTTCCTTTCTTGTGCTTGGGCCGTATAATAGGCTTCTTTAGTGGGATGATGGGGGTAGACCGCGTTTAGGGTCAATTGCCAATGTTCACCCCTTATGATAAGGCCCAAAATCCCCAAACAGTCCGTGAGATGGATGAGGTTCACTGGGGCATGGCCATCTTTCAATTGCGTTCTGCCCGAAAGTTGCTGTATAGGGTGCCTATCTGGGCCAATGAGTCCCGCAAACCGAACAATGGTCACCTTGGCGCGGGACAATTGCTTAAAGAGCGATTCGCATTGCAATAATTGCTTGCCCGCTTCTGAGGTGGGAATGGGAGTGGTGGCCTCTGTGACCGGCCCTATATGTCCGTCTCCGTACACCGAGGTGCTGCCCACAAAAATGATTTTGGGTACTTCCGCTTGCCGTATGGCCTTTAGAAGCAAGCGCATCTTCTGCACATAATCCCCTTTTTTCTGTGATCTGCGAAGGCCCGGTGGCACATTGATGATGAGGTAGTCCAGCCCTTTCAAAAAGCCTAATATGTCGCCATCAATATGCTCTTCATCCAATCTGATGTTAAAGGGGACAATGCCCTTATTGGCCATCAGGCCCATTTTATCCATGGATGTGGTCGTTCCACGCACAGTAAAGTCCTGTGCTAAGAACATCTCGGCCAAGGGCAGTCCCAGCCAGCCGCATCCCAATATGCCCAATACCTTATTCAAGGGTCAGTTTTTGAATGGTTAAGATGGCATCATTGAGGACGAACGGCATGGGTATCTCAGACCTTGGTCTAGAAGGAATTTGGAAGTCCTCATGGTCCAATAGGTCATTAGAGGCCTCGTAAAAGGTGAGCTCTAGGGGGGTATCCGGGGCTATGGCCAATTGCAGCTCGGTATAGGCGTTATCCGTAATATAATGAGTCACCAGTTTACCTCCGCGGCGGTGCTGTAAGTAATACTCGGACAGTGCAATGCCGTTCACCGTGGCATTGAGAATATCCGCCCCACTGCTGAATACTTCCAATCGGTTGACATTGCGCTGCGGTGTAATGCAGATTTCCAATTGGCGCTCGTTATGGATCAAGGTGTCGCGCAGCACCTCTATGGTCGGCAAGGGGATGTCCTTTAATGGGGCTTTGGCGGTGGCGCTGAAGCCAGAGCCGTATTTGCTGCTTATGGTTGTCTTGGCCAAAGGGCCAAGGACCGCTTTTTCCGATCCCAGATACTGGGAGGTCCATTCGGAAGGCTGCTGATCATAGGTGGCCCATTGTGCGGTTTGGCGCTCTGCGTCCAGCACATACAGTAAACTTGAGGGCTTTGGGCGCTCTTCGTTGAAGTCGGAATCCATGTGGGCGGACACCAGAAAACCAATGCCCAATAGCACGAACAAAAAAGCAAAGGCCCTTTTATTTCGGTACTTAATGAGCAAGGGCAAGAGTAGGAAAAAGGTCAATGTGGTCAAAAGGGTGGTGGCCACCATCATTTTGAGGCCCAATCCTACGGGAAACATCTGTATGAAGGGGGCAAAAATAAAGAGGGCCGGCAGTGCTAGGAAAACCAAAAGAAGAACATTGGGGTGTTTTTGGTTCACCAAAATATAAAGGCCCACCAAGCTGCTGTATACGGGTACCACAAAGAAGGCGGCACCCTTTAGGTAAAGCGCTGTCAATGCACAGAGGACCAGCCATACCAGTAATGGTGCCACCAAAAGATTGGGGGTCCTCACCACTTGGAATTTATGGTAAGCATAAAAGCAGGTGCCTATGGCCAGTAGGGCGAAGGCGGTGATATAGGCATGGCCGTTATAGGGGAACCCATGTAGGATATCAAGGTATCCGGGATAGAGACTCTTAAGAGCGGGCCAAGCAAAATACCCAACAAGTCCGTTTATCAGAAGCACCGCCAAGAGGGGTAAAAAACCCATTGCAATGTCCTTGCTTTGAAATACCTTTTTCTTAAAGCCCACGATCATTATATATAAAAAGAGGAGCACGGCCAGTATCAACATGGGCCAAATCCAGTCAAAAGGGTAATGGACCATCTTAAAAAACGGAACATTGAAATAGACATGATCTCTTAGACTTTTAATCTGGCCAAGGTTCGCTGAACTGAAATGGCTCAGCAAGGGCATTAGATAGCTGCCCTGGTGCGCCAAGGTGTTGCGGTCCAGACGGGCATAGGAATCGTTCTGGGTATG
The DNA here is from genome assembly GCA_937125035.1 of uncultured Maribacter sp. Taxonomy (GTDB): domain Bacteria; phylum Bacteroidota; class Bacteroidia; order Flavobacteriales; family Flavobacteriaceae; genus Maribacter. The sequence continues at coordinate 19,898 of CAKZLG010000323.1, forward strand.
ATAATCATAATGGTCATCAATAAAGGCGAAATTAAACCCCTCAATATCCGCGTCTTCCCTAAATACCGTTAGATCGGTGTCATTGGGCAGCATCTTGTAGATACTGTAGACCAAGGAATTGGCCACGGGATACTCAGGATTGGCCTTAATGAACTCTTGGATGAGTACACTATTGCCCCTATTGGTCTCCAAAAGCATATAACTGGCCCCTCCACTTCCACGGGCCTCAAAATTCAACACCAAGCCCACTTCCCTGGCCCAAGGATGTTCCTTTACAAAGAGATCGGCCCCATTAAGCCCCAGCTCCTCGGCATCAGAAATCAGGATGATGATGTCATTTTTTGGGGTCGCGCCTTGGGCGATAAAGGCTCGGATGCCCTCTAAAATGGTGGCCACACCGCTCGCTGCGTCACTGGCACCCAAGGAAGAATGCGGGCTACTGTCATAATGGCTCAGTAATAACAGTGCTTTTTCCCCGCTAGTGCCCTTAATACGGGCCAGGATATTGGTCACCTTGCTCAGATTGGCCCAATCCCCGGCAGTATGCCCTTCTTGCAAGCGAACTTCCAAGCCCATATCTTCCAATGCCCCAACGATGTAATTCCTAACGTCTTGGTGTGCCGGGAAACCTACCCCATGTGGTTCTTTGGACATGGCCGCCACATGGGCCAACGCCCTGTCCGTGGAAAAAAGGATGGGGTCCTTGTCCCCATCTGGGGCATAGGTGGGCATTTGGGCCCGGAAACTCCAATAAATGGCCAGAATGAGCAATAAGAGGGAGAGGACGGCAGTTGTTTTTTTCATAAGATGTGCATATCAAGTTGGGCAAGGTACAGGGCCCAGTTCGTTCCTAGACCTCTAGGGTCTAAGGGCGGTGTTGACGGCCCATTGTGCTCAACGGTTATTTTGTGGGTCATGGCCATAGGGTCGTTAAAATTAGCAAATATTGAAAGGTTGGCATATAATTGTACCTTTTTTTAGGAAATCATTTTTTTTTGCTATCTTTAGTAATCAACTTATAAAGAAATAGTTATGGGAATCAAGAGCTTTCAAGGGGTACGCAAGACGATTAAAAAAGAATTTGAGGCCCCTATTTTGGTGGCGGATTATATGACGACCAAACTGGTGACCTTTACCCCGGGGCAATCCATATTGGAGGTGATGGAGGCTTTTGCCAAATACAAGATATCAGGAGGGCCCGTGCTGGATGACAATGGTTTTCTTGTGGGTATCGTCTCAGAGGCCGATTGTATGAAGCAAATCTCTGAGAGCCGCTATTTCAACCAGCCCATAATGGATAAAAGTGTGGAAAGGTTCATGACCAAAGAGGTGGAGACCATACCCCACGACATCTCTATTTTTGACGCAGCCGGGATATTCGCCCGGCACAACAGAAGAAGGTTGCCCGTCATGAAGAACGGCATTTTAGTGGGCCAGATCAGTCGAAAGGACATTGTGGTCGCCGCGCTCAAACTCTCCGGGCATAACTGGAAATAACGATAGGTGCCCAGTAAATATTGACACGCCCATTTTGAAGGGCGTTTTTTATTCATGAATACATCACTCCCGTTTTACGATCATATAATAGTCATTGTCCAGGGGCAGATAGCCCAAATCGTACACAAAATAGTAGGTGGTGCCCTTTTTGGTGGTGTAGAGATTGGTGATGAATTCAAAATCAAAGCCCTTGTCCAAGAGTTTGGTGCGCGTGGTCTTGGTCTTCCCATCGGTAAGCTTAAAACTGTCCAAGACCCTGTAGTTCTTACGCAGCCGGTTGTTGATGTTCCGCATTAGGTTGGTACTGTCCTTATTGATCCGGTTGTTATAGGAATTGCGGCAGTAGTCGTTACAGAACTTCTTGTCCAAACGGCCCATGATGGCCCCGCCGCATTCCAGACACTCTTTAGCCATTTATTGTTTTTTATAATAAAAGGTGACCTCTTCCGTGACGCCTTTTTCATCGGCAATACGGGCGTGGATGTTTATTTCATCATCATTTAGCTTCTCAAAGGTAAACCCGTCAAAATAGAAGGTATGGTCCTCTTCCACCTTGATCAACGGAAAGCGCTGTACTTCGTTCTTTTCTTCCCATCCCTTTAAATCGGCATCAAAATGCTTCAATTCATACCAAAGGGTGCCATCTAGCTCGCGGATATGTCCTATCTCATAAAATTGAACGCCTTTGTTGGCAATGAGCCGAAAGGCGAACATCATGGAACCCCCTTGTGCGGGGCTCCAGATTTCCTCGGTAATACCGCCAAAGGCTTCCCCTTTCCAATGGCCTTCCATCCAATGCATGCCGGCAAGGTTGGCCTTGGCGGGCTCCATTCCCTTTTTTAAGACCACGGTCTTTTGGCAGTGCACGGTGCCGCAGAGCAATAGGACCAACAAGAATAGTTTCATAGGGTACCGTATAATAACTACAAGGTACAAATTATCGCTTTATTAAAAGGAGATGGGCGCTAGGAAGGCGCCAAGGCACAGGCGTTTACTAACACGATCATGTGCAGTACATTCTACAGCCATGGCCTATGGGAATTGGAATTTGTATTAACCTGCAGCCATATTGGTGGGGCCAATGCCCGGATTTTCCTCTGCAATTTCCTTCACCTTGGCCAGAAGTTCGTTAAAATCCAAAGGTTTGCCCAAAAAGCTGGTAATCCCTACTTGGAAGGAGTTGGTGAGCTGGCGTTCATCTTGGGTCCCTGACAAAAGAAGTACCGGCACGTTGGATTTCCGCTGGAAACGGATATGTTTTAAAACATCAAGCCCGTTGAGACCCGGCATATTGTAGTCCAAAATAACCAATTGAGGGTCAAATTGGTCAAATAAGCGGATGCCCTCAGCACCGCTGTTGGCGGTCTTTACGACATACTGGTTCAAAGATAGTTTTCTTTCTATGGTAAATGTGAGCAAAATCTCATCATCAATGGCCAATATTCTCATGGATTTGGGGAATAGATCAATAAATAAGGCTACGGCAAAAGCCGGTTAAGATGTAGAACGAGGTTTTTAAAGTAATATTATTCTTACAATAATTCTTTTAAAAAAGGCTGCCCTCACCTTTCTTTTAAAGGTAGGTCATATGTATTTCAAGTGGAGGTGCGCCAGCAGGCCCGGCAATCCTTCTCTAGCGAATAGCGCACCCTTAAGATGGTTCTTGCCAGGATGGATCACGTAATTGTAAGCCGTTGAAAAATCGGCCTTGGCAAGCTCCGTATCGTTAAAGATGGCGTTTTCCAAATTACAGGCCCGGAACGTGGCACCATTGAGCTGCGCGGCTGAAAAATCCACATTTGATAATCTGCAGTTATCGAAAAGTATGCCTTTGATATCCATTGCGTAAAAAGTACTATACTCCAATACGCATCCAACAAAGGTAAAGTCCATCAGAAAAGGATTACAGGTCTCAAATCGTAGTCCCATCATCTTGCATTGTTCAAAAACAACTTCCTTGAAGGTGGTATTGGTGATATTGGCATTGCTCAGATCACACTCCAAGAAAGTACATTCCATAAACTCTTGGTTATCCAGCAGGGCATGGGAAAAGGAGCAACCTTCAAAAACGCAGTTTTCAAAAGTTGCCCTCGATAATCTTTCCTTGGTGAAATCTTGGTCCTTGTAATGGTGGTCACTGATAAAGGGGCCCATATTAATCGTTGATCAAAATCGCTGGTAACCCCAAGGCTTCATAGGTGGTATTGTAATCTTTCATTTCCTTGTTTACAATGGCGTCGTGTGCGGCCTTTAAGGTGGCCCATTCCTGCATTAGGTCCGTTAAGCGGTCCTTTGCTCCTTGGGTCACTTTGGGCTCGGCCACATCCACATAGCCCCTGAGGTGCAACAATTGGGCATTGAGCTTATTGGTGAAATTAATGACATCCTGAAAGGTCTTTTGTTTGGGTTGTATGAGGTTTTCCTCCCATGAAGCAATCCGCTCTAAAAGGGCATCTCCCTTTTCCAGCAATGTCGTAGCCTGTTCTTTATCCTTTAACAGGTTTTTATAATGTTGCAATTGCTGTTTTGCGGAGCGCATGGAGTTTACCGCCTCATGGATTTCCGTTACGGCCCCCTCAATCTTTTCCAGTATTTGTTGTTGCTCTTCGTAATCGGCCACAACGGCCCCAATATTCGGATTCGGTAAGACATTCACCGTGGTCTCCGTGGTATTTTCCCCTTGGTGGAGCCTTAACGTATAGGTTCCGGGACCTACCAAGGAACCCTCCAATCCACCAAAAATAAATACCTTTTCCACGGCGGGAAGGCCTTCCCTTCTAAAATCCCAAGTAAACCTGTTGAACCCTTTTTTGGAAGGGAGTATTTCAGGTTTCTGAGGTCCACCAGCCCACGATTTAAAATCTTTGGGCTTTTTATTGGTATAGCTTCTTATGACCTTTCCGTTGGAGACCACCTCCAAGGTAAGCTCTGTGCTGTCCAGGGCCTGCGGCAAGTAATAATCCATTGTAACGCCACTTTTTGGATTGCTGCCCAGCCCGGGCCGTGGCTCATTACTATGGCCCCCCATAAAAAGATAAGTGTCCTTGGGCTGCAAAAGGGCCATTTGGTCTTTTGGTATTCCTGCATGCTGCAGCGGGGCTAGGTCATCCAAGATCCAGAAGGAGCGCCCTGCCGTGGCCGCTACAAGGTCATTGTCCTGGATGGTAAGGTCATTGATGGGCACCACGGGCAAGTTCAGTTGCAGGGGTTGCCAAAACCGGCCATCGTCCAAGGACACATATAGGCCGGTCTCCGTGCCTGCATACAATAGGCCCTGTTTCTTTTTGTCTTCACGCACCACTCGGGCAAAGGTATGCGGACCTTCCAGTCCGTTGGTCATCTTAGTCCAGGTCTGGCCATAATCCTTTGTTTTATAAACATACGAGTTCAAATCCATGGACTTGTACCGCATGAGGACCACATAGGCCGTGGCGGCGTCATGGGGCG
>CAKZLG010000324.1 GCA_937125035.1 uncultured Maribacter sp.
GGGCGAAACTTCAATACTGTTGATGATGCCTTCTTGCGCATTGGGCGGGGTAACGTTGCTCCAAGTTTGCCCCCCATCACGGGTAAGGTGCACCAGGCCATCATCACTACCGGCCCACAGTACGCCCTGTTCGTGGGGAGACTCCACCAAGGACATAAGGGTATTGTAATTCTCCCCGCCAGCGGCCTCATTGGTAAAAGGTCCGCCGCCAGGGCCTTGCTTGTCTTTTTCATTACGGGTAAGGTCAGGGCTCACTACTTCCCAAGAATTTCCGCCATCCGTGGTCTTGAACACCACATTCCCGGCATGGTAGATGGTATTGGGGTCATGGGGTGAGGCAATGATCGGGGCGTTCCAATTGTAACGGAATTTAAAATCCTTGGGGGCCACGCTAAGGCCCAATTCCGGGTATTCCTTAATGGGCTTTGCCTCTCGGGAGGCCTTCACCCATTTTTCAATGATGCCTTGATAACATCCGCCGAAAATCTGTTCTGGGTTGTCTGGATCAAAGGCCAAGAAGGCACTTTCACAGCCGGCCACGGAATACCAATCCTTCCAATCAATGCCTTGGTCATTGGTTCTGCTGGCTATGGCTATGGCCGAGTTGTCCTGCTGGCCTCCATAGACATTGTAGGGCACCAAATTATCCGTGATGACCCTGTAAAACTGGGCCGTGGGCTGGTTCTCTTGGGTACTCCAACTTTTTCCACCGTTGTTGGAGACATTGGCCCCTCCGTCGTTGGAGTTGATCATCTTCTGGTTGTCGTTCGGGTGGATCCACAGGTGGTGGTTGTCCCCATGGGGCACGGGAATAGGGGTGAACGTTTTGCCCCCGTCTATGGACTTGGTCATGGGCGCATTGAGCACATACACCACGTTCTCATTTTGGGTATCGGCAAAGATTTCCATATAGTACCAAGAACGGGTGATGTTGATACGGTCCTTGTTCACTTGGGTCCATTTTTTTCCGGCATCATCCGATCGGTAAACGCCCGCCTTTTCACCTTCGGCCTCGATTACGGCAAAAACGCGGTCTGGGTTGGCGCGTGATACCGAGACGCCGGCCTTGCCCATTTCCTTGGGCAGCCCTTCCTTCATTTGGGTCCAAGTAGTGCCCCCATCGGTGGATTTGTAGAGCCCGGAGTTTTTACCGCCCGATTCCATGGTCCAAGGATACCGCCGGTGTTCCCATAAGGCCGCATACAGAATGAGGGGGTTTGTCATATCCATGCTCAACGAGGAGGCCCCTGTATAGGTATCCACAAATAGCACATTTTCCCACGTGGCCCCACCATCTAGGGAACGGTAGATGCCCCGTTGTGCATTGGGCCCATATTGTGCCCCTTGGGCGGAAACAAATAGAATATCAGGATTGGTAGGGTGAATGATCACATCGGAAATATGCCGCGTCTCTTCCAAGCCCATATGCTGCCAAGTTTTACCGGCATCCGTAGATTTGTAGACCCCGTCTCCCATACTGGTCATGACCCCACGGGCAGCATGTTCCCCCATCCCGGCCACGACAATGTTGGGATTGCTCTCCGAAACGGCCAGTGCCCCAACCGTTCCCGTTTTCAAATGGCCGTCCGATACATTTTTCCAAGTAATGCCATCATCAACGGTCTTCCAGATACCACCTCCCGTGCTACCCATATAATAGGTCATGGGCTGGCCCACCACCCCAGTGGAAGTAACGCTGCGGCCACCGCGGAAAGGCCCTATGTTCCTCCATTTGAAATTTTGGAAGAGAGAATCGGAAATCTTGATCTCCGGGGCGTTCGTTTTTGATTTTTTTCTTTGGGCCACAAAGGTCAACGGAACAAAGAGTGCGCATAGCAGCACAATACGATAGAGTTTCATATGTTGGTTATTTATAGATGATTCAATTTTCCTAATCCATGCCCCCTTTTCGGTTAGGACTTCTCATGGAGGGCCAAGTGGCCTTTTCACCGGTTCTGGGGTTCACGCCCAGCACCGCTTTTTCCCTAGAGGTCTTTTCTGGGTCCTCGCAGGCCATGTAGGTGAGGATGGCGGTAAGGATGGCATTGTTCCGCACGTCGTCAAACACGATCTTGTCATAGGTGTCCAGATTGGTATGCCAGGTGTAGTTCCAATAGTTCCAACTTAGGGAGCTCAAGGAAAACGCGGGTGCTCCTGCGGCTACGAAAGAGGCATAGTCAGAACCGCCTCCGCCCGGGGTTCCGGGGAACGTGGTTTCAATGGGCTCTGTGATGGTTTTGGGAACAGCTTCCAACCATCGGCCCAAGTAATCGTAGGAGTGCAAAAATCCTTGGCCCGAAATGCGCACCACGCGTCCCGTTCCATTGTCTTGGTTGAATAGGGCCTGTAGGCCTTCCACGATGTCCGGATGGTCTTCCACAAAGGCCCTAGAACCGTTCAGTCCTTGTTCCTCACTGCCCCAAAGGCCCACAATGATGGTGCGTTTGGGATTGGGGTACAGTTTTTTCAAAATGCGTGCGGCCTCCATCATGGTGATGGTGCCCGTACCATTATCGGTTGCGCCGGTACCACCGTCCCACGAGTCGAAATGCGCGGAAAGCACCACATATTCGTCGGGATGTTCCGTACCGGGAATGGTGGCGATGGTATTGAAGGTGGGCACTTCGCCCAATTCTTTGGCTTCAGCTACAATTTTTATCGCCGGATTAGCACCATGGGCGGCCAGCCTGTAGAGCATCCCATAATCTTCCAAGGCAATATCCACCACGGGAATCTTCTCTGTCCCCGCACTGAAGATCTTGTTAGCGCCGAAACCGTTGGACCAGCGCGATTGTGCGATGCCCACGGCACCGGCCTTTTCAAGGGCGGCGTTCAGGGTGCGGCTGGTGTACCCCGTACGTTGAATGTTATTGCGCCACGCTGTTTCCAAGGAATCTTTTTCCTTTTTTATGTTTTCCAGCGATGTTGGGGTGGCCCATTCTTCCCAATTGTCCTCCGGTCTGCCGGTGGGTTCCAACATGCTCACCATCACTATTTTTCCGGCAACATTAGGGAGCCAAGCGGCAAAG
>CAKZLG010000325.1 GCA_937125035.1 uncultured Maribacter sp.
AAAAACCCCCAAATCATGACAAATAAAGTTAAAAGTCTAATCTACCTTTCTTGTTTTATACTGTCTGCCGTTTTATACCAAACCACGCTGACCCCACCTACGGAACAGCAATTCAATGATGAACAACAAGTGGTGGAGGCAGACATGACCATAAAACCATTCACGGAAACCAAGAAACAAACCGTTACCAATTAATACACCTTTTTCCCCAAGAACAAAAAAACACGGTCTAGACCGTGTTTTTTTGTGTCCAAACCTTTCCCTTGCTTGTTAATTAACTCCTAAAAAGCCCAATCCCATTAAACCCTTGGCCTATTTCCCAATCAAAGAAGGGAATCAAAAAATAACAACAAATGAAAAATGCAGCAATGGCGCTCTTTATAATGAGCGGATTATTTTTAGGAGCCCAAGAGGGCGAAAGAAAAGGAAACCGTGCCGATTGGAAATCGATGACCCCGGAACAAGTGGCCACTTTACAAACAAAAAAAATGACCTTGGCCCTAGACCTAACGGAGGCGCAACAGACAAAAATGAAAGCGCTTTTAGCTGCCAAGGCCGAGGAACGTAAGGCGCATATGGCCTCGAGACAAGAAAGGAAAACCGCGGGTGCGGAAGCACCTTCCACCGCGGAACGTTATGCGATGGCCAATGAACGGTTAGATCGGCAAATTGCCTTTAAAGAGGAGATTTCCCAGATTTTGAACGACGCACAGTACACAGAGTGGGAAGCAATGCAAAAGCAGAAAAAACACCGCGCAAGGGGCAAGAAGCACCAAAAGGGTAAACGCGGAGCCAAGAGATAGGCACACCTCCATTCTTTTGAAGTTAAAGGTCGCACCAAGGTGTGGCCTTTTTTCAGTTAAGCATCGCGCATAAAAATTTAAAACATGACAAAAGTCCTATCGCATGCCCACAGACCATTGTACCTTGATGGCATAAAATACATAGAACCATGCGCCAAGACACGTCCTTAAATCCTTTTTGTGCCCTTATCCTTGTCATTACCGCCATGGGCTCGCAGGCCCAAAAACAACCGGAAGAGGCCATTGATGCCCTTTTGGCAAAAATGACCTTAGAAGAAAAAGTAGGGCAGATGAACCAATATAACGGTTTTTATGACGTCACCGGACCGGCACCCGTGGGAGCATCCGGCCCTGCGCTAAAATACGAGCACTTAAAAAATGGATGGGTGGGCTCCATGCTCAATGTACACGGTATAAATGAGGTAAGGGCCTTTCAAAAAATTGCAGTGGAAGAATCGCGCTTGGGCATTCCCCTCCTTTTTGGTTTTGATGTGATACACGGTTACAGGACCCAGTCTCCCATACCCATGGCGGAAGCTGCCAGTTGGGACCTTGGGGCCATGGAAGCATCCGCACAACTGGCGGCAAGGGAAGCGGCGGCAGCAGGACTCAATTGGACTTTTGCCCCCATGGTGGATATCTCAAGGGATGCCCGGTGGGGCCGGGTCATGGAAGGAGCTGGTGAGGACCCCTACCTTGGCGCACAGATCGCAAAAGCCAGAATCCGCGGATTTCAAGGTGATGACCTATCCAATCCCCATACCATTGCCGCTTGCGCGAAACATTTTGCGGGCTATGGTTTTGCCGAAGCGGGAAAAGACTACAATACGGTGGATGTGGGCACCAACACTTTGTACAACATGATACTGCCCCCCTTTCATGCCTCGGTGGAAGCGGACGTGGCAACGGTCATGAACGCTTTTAATATCCTAAACGGGGTTCCTGCCACAGGCAATGGTCTTTTGCAGCGGAACATTTTAAAAAACAAGTGGAATTTTGAAGGTTTCGTGATTTCCGATTGGGGGTCCATTGGGGAAATGGTGCCCCACGGCTTTGCCAAAGACCTAAAAAACGCAGCACTCTCAGCAGTGACGGCCGGCGCTGATATGGATATGGAAAGCTACGCTTACGTTACCCATTTGGCAGAGCTTGTTAAGGAAGGGGCTGTGGATGAGGCTTTGATTGATGAAGCGGTACGGCGCATTCTGCGCATTAAGTTCTCCCTGGGGCTTTTTGAGGACCCTTATCGGTATTGTCAAACGCCGCCAGAGACCTTGAAGCAGTGGGAAGAAACGCACATGGCCCAAGTATTGGACATGGCCAAGCGCTCCATAGTACTTTTGAAAAACGATGGGCAACTACTCCCCATATCCAAGGACCAAGAGGGTATTTTGGTCATTGGCGATCTTGCGGACGACAAAAACAGTCCGTTGGGAAGTTGGCGATTAGGCTCCGTAGACCACAGTGCCGTGTCCGTTTTAGAGGGCATTTCCGCGTATAGGGATGATTTCAACTATGTTCAGGGACCAAAGGTGTTTGATGACCAGGCGGATTTTCTCCATCATGTATCCGTCAACACCACCAATACAAAAGGCATGGAAGAAGCCGTAGAAGCCGCCAAAAATGCGGAATTGGTGATCATGGTCTTGGGCGAGCACGGCTTTATGAGCGGTGAAGGCAGAAGCAGGACGGACCTGGGTCTACCTGGATTGCAGCAAGACCTGCTCAAGGCCGTGCTGGCCGCAAACAAAAATGTGGTATTGGTCCTCATGAATGGTAGACCCTTGACCCTGCCTTGGGAAAAAGAACATGTCCCCGCTATTTTGGAAACTTGGCATTTGGGCTCCCAAAGTGGCCATGCCATTGCGCAAGTACTTTTTGGGGATTATAACCCCAGTGGAAAATTACCCATGACCTTTCCGCGGAGCGTGGGCCAATTACCCTTGTACTATAACCATTATGCAACCGGCCGTCCTTTTGATGAGAACGACAATGTCTTTTGGAGCCACTACACCGATGAGAAGAACGAACCCCTGTTCCCCTTTGGGCATGGCCTGAGCTATACGACCTTTGGCTATAATGACCTTCAAATAAAAACCCTTCCGGACAGCATCGTTGAAATCGGCGTAACCGTAGAAAACACGGGAAATTTGTCTGGAGAGGAAGTCGTTCAACTCTACCTGCACGATGTCGTGGCCAGTGTGGTTAGGCCCATTAAAGAACTGAAGGGCTTTAAGAAAATAAAATTGGAGCCTGGCGCCCGTCAAAAAATCACCTTTACCCTAACGGAAAAAGAATTGGGATTCTACAACAATGCCTATGAATGGGTGGTGGAACCGGGACTTTTTCAGGTAATGGTAGGAGGAAGTTCCGCAGCGGGCCTACGCGCCGGTTTTGAACTGAAATGATTATAGGGCCCTGTACGGGCATTTACCATTCAGAGCACGCCTTTTTGGCCAGAGAGGGGAGCAACAGGACACTGTCACAATAGCCCCACACTGGTCTGGCCCCAAATGAAGTAAAGACCAACGGGCCACCAAGGTTGGGTGTTCACCCATATTCGGTATTCAAAACGAAAACTACGGGTTCTAAGGTTGCCCCAAAAGCTGTAGATCATCAAAACTCCAGATGGCTCAAAGCGGCAATGGTCTTATCTAGATCGGCATAGCTTAGGGCGTCATTGAGAAAATAGCTTTCAAAGGCACTGGGCGGCAAATAGACGCCCTGCTTCAGCATACCGTGAAAATACGTTTTGAAATAAGCATTGTTCCCCTTGGCCGATGACGCAAAATCAGTCACTGGGTCCTCTGTAAAATGAACGGATATCATACTGCCAAAACGATTGATCTGATAGGGAACGTCCTTTGTGGCCAATACGGCATCAAAACCCTCATGCAGGTATGCCGTTTTATCGGCCAGGCTGGCAAAAACCTCCGGTCTTTCGTTGAGTTCGGTAAGCATGGCGAGTCCGGCGCTCATGGCCAAAGGATTGCCACTCAATGTACCTGCCTGGTAAACGGGGCCGTCTGGTGCCAGATGATCCATAATCTCCTTACGGGCGGCAAATGCCCCTACGGGCAGCCCCCCACCAATGACCTTTCCAAAACAGAGAACATCGGCAGCTATGCCCAAGGCCTCTTGGGCGCCGCCGCGCCCCAAGCGAAATCCGGTCATGACCTCATCAAAGATGAGCAAAATACCCTCTGCCGTGCACAGTTCCCTTAACCCTTTCAAGAACGGTGTTGTGGGGACAATACAGCCCATGTTTCCGGCCACGGGCTCAATTATGATCGCGGCCAAGGTGCCCTTATTGGCCTCCACCAGCGCTTTTACACTGTCCAAATCATTGTACTGGGCCAAGAGGGTATCTTTGGCCGTACCCTGGGTAACCCCGGGGCTATTGGGGCTACCAAAGGTGACGGCACCGCTCCCCGCCTGTATCAAAAAAGAATCTGAATGGCCATGGTAACATCCGGAGAACTTAATGATCTTATCCTTGCCGGTATAGCCACGTGCCAATCTCACGGCACTCATGCAGGCCTCAGTGCCACTGTTCACAAACCGTATCTTATCTATATTGGGCACCATGGAAACGGCCAGTTGGGCCAGTTGGGTCTCAATTTCAGTGGGCATTCCAAAAGAAGTGCCCATTTTTGCCTTTTCCACCACGGCATTGATCACCGGAGCATGGGCATGGCCCAAAATCAATGGTCCCCAAGAAGCAATGAAATCAATCAGCTCATTGCCATCCTCGTCATAGAGGTAGGCCCCTTTGGCCCGCTTCACAAAAATGGGCTCCCCCCCTACCGCCTTGAAGGCACGGACCGGGGAATTTACCCCTCCAGGTATGTATTTCTTGGCTTCGGCAAACAATGCACTACTCCTCTGATACTTCATTCTAAGCTCCTTGAATTATTTTTTGACCGTTAATTTCTGACCAATGGTAAGTGTGGCATCTTGTAGATTGTTCAAGCGCATGAGGTCATCCACGGAAAGATAGTAGCGCTTGGACAGGGCGTACAGGGTATCCCCCTTTTGTACCACGTGGTAATTTTCCGCATTGGCCAGCACCTTGGAAATGGGCCTTCTTGCCACAATGGCAACCCCCTTGTCATAATCGTACAATTGGTACTTCTCAATAAGGTAAATCAATTTCTGCGGATATTTCTTATCCGTGGCGTACCCTGCTTTTTTCAACCCTTTGGCCCAACTAACGTAGTCGTCTGGTCTATAATCGAACAAAAAGGCATACCTGGACCTGGTCGTTAGAAACAAACTATGGTCTCTAAAGGAATATCTTGGATGGTTGTATTTGCGAAAACATTCTCCCTTTTCGTCATCATCGTGAAAATCATAATCGCCCTGCCAGCCCTTATGGCATTTAATGCCAAAATGGTTGTTGGTCTTCAGGGCGAGTTGCCCTTTGCCAAAACCACTCTCCAACAGGCCTTGTGCCAAGGTAATACTGGCCGGAATACCGTAGGCTTTCATCTCATCTTGGGCCAAATTCGCAAAAGTGGCAATATAGGCATCTATGCTCTCTATTTCAAAGCGGACAAACGTACCCTTGTCCTTGGGTAGGTCCATGGCCTCCTTTTCATTCGAAGCCACATTTTCGTTCCCTTTTCTGGCCTCCAGTACGTTTTTGGTACGCAAGCGGTCACTGTACGCTTTCTTGGATTTGCATCCTACAATGAGTGTGGCCAAAGCCAACAGCAATAGTAATCTCCTTTTCATATCTGCAACAAAGGTAATTTTTTCTTACACAACTTTTCGTTCATGCCGGCAATACCTTGCAGACCCCCGGTATGAATGGCCAGGATACGACTGCCCGGTGCAAAATGCCCTTTCCCGATCATGGTTAAGAGTCCGTACATCATTTTGCCCGTGTATACGGGGTCCAAAGGAATACCCGTTTGGGCTTTGAACCCGTTGATGAACGTGACCAATTCCCGATCAATCTTACCATAGCCCCCAAAGTGATAGTCGTTGACCATGTGCCAATTTCCCTTCTTCACCAAAGCCTTGACCGTATCTTCCAGGAAACTGCCCTTCAGGGCAGAAAATCCGAGCACGGTCTGCCCAGGGGTGGAGGACCGCACCAGCCCGGCCATGGTTCCCCCGGTGCCCACGCAGGTGGCTATGAAATCAAAACCAACATCCTTGGGCGTCAATATTTCCTCGCAGCCCCGTATGGCCAGTGCATTGGTTCCCCCTTCTGGCAAAAGATAAAAACGTCCGAATTTTTTCTCCAACCCCTCTTGGAAAGCCAATTGATGTTTAGTGGCATATATTTCCCTTGGAATAAATTCCAAGACCATGCCCATCTCATGGGCTTTTTTCAACGTGGGGTTCTTTTGCCACCTGTCCTTCAGTTCCTCTCCCCGCACAATACCAATGGTGCCCAGCCCATTTTCTTGGCCCGCCACCGCCGTGGCCACAATATGGTTGGAATATGCGCCACCAAAGGTAAGAAGGGTCTGGTGGCCCTGTGACTTGGCCTCTAAGAGGTTGAACTTTAGTTTTCTATACTTATTGCCAGACACCCAAGGATGTATCCTGTCCTCACGTTTCATGGCCAGGACAATGTTCCGCTCTTGGAGCATAGGAAGGTTCACCAATTGATTGTATGAATCCACGCAAGGCGTTTTTGTGAGGTCAGTAATAGTTCAAAAACTGAAACGGTCTTCGGTTGGAAAGATAGGCCGGATCCCTTTCATGGGCGTACGCCTCCCTCTCAAAGCTTATGTTCTGGTAGGCCCTATACCCATCCAAATACCAAATGGTACGGCACAACCACTCTAACACATACAATACGTAAAAGGGCAGCACCAAAAGTTCCAGCTGTTGCCGTAAATGAATTTTCTCGTGATTGATAAGTGCGGTATCGGATTTTAAGCGAGGGTATTTTACAAAAATGAACGGCCAAAGGGAAAGCCCTACATAGTTCCTATAAAAAAGATGTTTAAAAACAATGATCATGAAATGACATCCTATTTATCCCTCCAAAGATAAAAAGGAAATACGGTGCGTTTGCATATTTTGACCATTTCTTCTAAAAAACAGCCCTTTAGAGCACTGGGAAAGTTGCTGGGTTTAAGATTTACTTAAGAGGCCCATTCTATAAAAAACAGTAATTTTATACAGGAACACCAAAGGAACCCGAGCAGCACGTGAAGAAAATCATTCCCATTGAAGAGGGCGACTTTTACTGGTCCGAACAAGGATACCGCGTTTTCACCAAGCAATATCACCTAAAAAGGGGATATTGCTGTGAGAGCGGATGCAGACATTGCCCTTATGGCTTTGATGCAAGAAAAGGGCGCTGACCTTATTTTTTCGGCATGGTATTTGAGCTTTATCAGGACATAGAAGGTTTCTTCGACATCCATTTAAACTACGCATTATGAAACATTTAAAAATATGGGGACTACCCCTTTTGGCTTTGGTCCTGTTGACCTCATGCTCGTCCATCAAGGTCCTTTCCGATTATGACCAACAGGCCAATTTTAATGGTTACAAGTCCTACGCCTTCTATAAGACGGGCATAGACAAAGCACAAATATCCGATTTGGACAAAAAAAGAATCCTACGGGCCATAGAGAACGAGATGTCTGGCAGAGGTTTTATTAAATCTGAAAATCCTGATCTTTTGGTCAGTATCTTCACGAAAGAGGAAGAGCGTGTGGACGTTTACAACAACAACTTTGGTTGGGGCTGGGGCGGCGCTTGGGGCTGGGGTCCGGCTTGGGCCTGGGGTCCTGGATGGGGCTGGGGCTGGGGCGGCGGCACCGGTGTAAGCACCAGCACGCAGGGATCGCTCTACATAGACCTTATCGATACCCAGACCAAGGAGTTGGTATGGCAGGGCAAGGGTGAAGGTACTTTATCCAACACCAAGAACATTGAGAAGAAAGAACAGCGTATCCGGGAATTTGTTTCCCAAATATTGGAGCAATATCCGCCCAACGCATTGGCGGCACAATAGAATTATAGAACGCTTTAAAAAGAGGGTGTCTAAAAGGTCGTTTCCACTGTCCGATAAAAGGGACATAAGAATGGATGTGGCCTTTTTAGACAGCCTCTTTTTTTATAATAAGGGATGTTGATAAGAATGTTTGGACGCATTTAGGACAAAAGCACTCTTCACCGCCCCAATATTGGCCAAAGTAGCTATATGGTTCTTGGCAAAATCATAATAGGCGTCTAGGTTCTTCACTGTTATCTTCAGTAAAAAATCAAATTCGCCCCCCACCACGTAGCATTCCGTAACAGGCCGTAGCTGTTGCACCCTTTCCAAAAAGTCATCCATAAGCTGGCCCTTTTGCGCATCCAGGGACACGAAGCTGAACACGGTTATGCTTTCACTTATTTTTTGCTGGTTTATGATCGCTACATACCCTTCTATATAACCCTCGGCCTCCAACCGTTTTATACGCTCATAGACCGGGGTTTTGGTCAGACCCAATTGCTCCGCTATCGCCTTGGCCCCCACTTTGGCGTTATTGGCCAAAATTTTCAAGATGGCCCTATCCGTATTGTCCAGTGTCTCCATCAACTTTCCTTTTTGTGGTCAAAATACGAATAAAAAAAGGGATATATACTTCATTTTTATTTAATTAAAGTGATTTTTCCTTCTTATTGATATGTTATCCCTATTAAAAACTATTTTTTGTACCTTACATGGAAACCAAAGTCTAATGGAACATCATTTGGCCCAAGCCAACATTGCCCGTTTTAAGGCACACCTAGACCATCCAAGCATGAAGGAATTTGTGGATTTCCTAGAGCCTGTGAACCGCTTCGCGGAAGCGAGTCCAGGATTCATATGGCGCCTCACGGATGCGGACGGCCGTTCTGCCAGTTACATTGAAACGCCTTTCAAAGAGGAAATGATGGCCGTGAACCTTAGCCTATGGTCCAATATGGAAGATTTTAAGCATTTTGTCTACGGAACGGTACATAGTTATTTCCTTCGGAATAAAAAGAAATGGTTCGTGATGGATGGTACTTCACAATTCATTATGTGGTGGTTACCGGCCGGGGAATTGCCCTCCTTGCAAATGGCCAAAGAAAAATTGGCCCTTCATGACGTGCAGGGAGACAGCCCTGATGTCTTTTCCATTAAAAACAGTTTTGATGCCTTGGGCAATCCCATAAAAACAGAAATATGATGAGCACAACAACATACGAAAGCAATCCAATTCTGGACAAGCTTCCCAAACACCTCAAACAATATATAAAACCGCAGAACTATGAGCACTATAGCGCCATAGACCAAGCCGTTTGGCGCTATGTGATGCGCAAAAACGTGGATTACCTCAGCCAAGTGGCCCATACTTCTTACGTGGACGGCCTAAAAAAAACCGGTATTTCCATAGACCATATCCCCAACATGTACGGCATGAACCGCATTCTAAAGGACTTGGGCTGGGCCGCGGTGGCGGTGGACGGTTTTATTCCCCCAGCCGCGTTTATGGAGTTTCAGGCCTATAATGTATTGGTCATTGCGTCCGATATCCGGCAATTGGAGAACATTGAATATACCCCAGCCCCGGACATCATCCATGAAGGTGCCGGCCATGCGCCCATCATTGCCAACCCCGAGTATGCCGAATATTTAAGGCGCTTTGGGGAAATTGGGTGCAAGGCCATTTCAAGTGCAAAAGACTTTGAACTCTATGAAGCGGTAAGACACCTATCCATCATCAAAGAGGCCAAGGGGACAGATGCCAAGGAAATAGCAGCGGCCGAAGCACTCATAGAGGAACTGCAAAGCAACATGGGCACCCCCAGTGAAATGGCCTTGATCCGTAACCTGCATTGGTGGACCGTGGAATACGGCTTGATCGGGTCTTTGGAAAACCCGAAAATCTACGGAGCCGGCTTATTGTCCTCCATTGGTGAGAGTACGTGGTGCATGACGGACAAGGTGAAAAAAATACCCTATTCCATAGAAGCGGCGCATACCGCTTTTGACATTACCCAACCACAGCCCCAACTGTTCGTTACCCCAGATTTTGCCTTCCTGAGTCAAGTCTTGGAAGACTTTGCCAATACCATGGCCCTGCGCACCGGAGGATTGCAAGGCATTCAAAAGTTGATAGACTCCAAAGAATTGGGCACTATTGAGCTGAGCACGGGCCTGCAGATCTCGGGAAATTTTGACAGTGTCATTGCCCATGAGGGCAAACCTATATATTTTCAGACCAGCGGAAAATCGGCCTTGGCCTATCGTGAAAAGGAACTCGTGGGCCAAGATGTGCACAAGCACCCCACTGGTTTTGGTTCACCCTTGGGCCGGTTAAAGGGCATTAATATTGCCATTGAGGACATGAGCCCCAGAGATCTCAAGGCCTATAACATTTATGAGGGCGAAAGGGTATCGCTCCAGTTTGAAGGGAACATCCGCGTGGAGGGCAGGATCATTACGGGTACCCGAAACCTCAGAGGGCAGATCATCCTCATCACGTTTCAGGACTGCACGGTGACCCATCAAGACGACATTCTGTTCCAATCCCAAGGCGAACTGTACAATATGGCCATTGGGGAACACATTGTATCAGCGTTCAATGGCCCGGCCGACCTAAAAAGTTTTGACCTCATGGACCACGAACTGAGCCAGACCCAATCTGAGCCCATGAACAGTGAACAAAGCACACTTGAAAAATTATACCGCCAGATACGGGAGTACCGTGAAGGGACGAACACCACTATTTCCAGAAACAAGGTCTTTGGGGAGATCACCTCAAAATTCCCAAAAGATTGGTTATTGCCCGTGGAACTGTATGAATTGGCCATGCACAGTGGAGACATTCCTTTTACCAAAGAGATCAGGGCCCATCTGGAATCCCTAAAAATGGAAAATCCAAAACTGGGGCATTTGATAGATGATGGCATAGGTTTGGTTGATCAAAGTTTTGTAATTTAAGCATTGAATGCTGCTGCAAGGAAACGATGCACGTCCATGAACATGAAAACCTTATTGTATAGCTGCCTCTTACTAATCCCCATGATGGCCCAAGCACAGTTTACGCCCAATTACGAGGAACAGAAGGTTCCCAATTTTACCCTGCCCGATGTATTGGTACGGTTCAATGGCAAAAAAATTAAGAACGCAAAAAAATGGGAAAAAAAGCGTAGGCCAGAAATTCTTGGCTTTTTTGAACGTACCGTCTATGGCCAGGTACCCGGGTCTTTGGACAACGTCTCCTTTACGCTATTGGAATCTGACAAGAATGCCCTAAATGGCAAGGCCCATAGAAAACAAATAGAGGTCCTGCTCACCAAAAACGGAAAATCCCTATCCTTTACCCTCCTAGTATACACCCCCAAAAACCGCCAAAATGTGCCCGTCTTTTTGGGTTATAACTTCTATGGCAATCATACCATTACCAACGATACAATGGTTGAGGTGCCCAAGGCTTGGAGCCTGAACAATGAAGATTTTGGGGTTTTGGACCACATACCTACTGAAAAGTCACGGGGCGTGCGGACCAACCGGTGGGATTTGAACAATATCCTTGAGGGCGGTTTTGGATTGGCCACCATTTTTTATGGCGAAGTGGACCCTGACAAAGACGATTTTTCAGATGGGCTGCATGCCCTATTTTATGAGGAGGAACAAGAACGCCCCCATCCAGAAGAATGGGGAAGTATTGCCGCATGGGCCTTTGGCCTTAGCCGCGCGTTGGATTATCTGGAGACGGACCCAGACATAGACGGCACCAAAGTCATTGCCTTTGGGCATTCACGCTTGGGTAAGGCCTCTCTGTGGGCGGGTGCTACGGATGAGCGTTTTGCCGCAGTGGTGAGCAACAATTCCGGGTGTGGTGGGGCGGCCCTTTCCAAACGGCAATTCGGGGAGACCATTGCCCGTATCAATACCAACTTCCCCCATTGGTTTGCCACAAATTTCAAGGAGTATAATGAGAAGGAAATGGAGCTGCCCGTGGACCAGCACCAACTTTTGGCGCTCATTGCACCAAGGCCTTTATATGTGGCCAGCGCCCACGAAGACCAATGGGCAGATCCCAGAGGGGAATTCCTGTCGGCACATTATGCCTCCGCTGTCTATCAGCTTTATACGATTAACGGTGTGGAAACTATGGCAATGCCACAATTGAACACACCTATGATGAACGCCCTGTCCTATCATATACGTACCGGCATCCATGACGTTACAGCCTATGACTGGGAGCAGTACATCCGCTGGGCACAAAAGTATGTAGCACCCTAAAGGTATCAATGGGCCAACGTCCCAACGGGAAACCCATTGGGTTCGTTGATGACTTCGCCATTATAGGTAATGGTCCACCCCAAGGAATTGGTGAGGATGTAAAATTTCTGCAGTTCGCTCAGCAAGCGGTTTTGGGCATTGGTCCGCAGGTTAGAGGCCTCTATCTTCTTTAAAAGCGCGTTGCGCACATTTCTTTTGATGGTATTGTAATCCCCCGCTTCAAAAGGGTTTAGGTAGTCTGCCGTAACATCATAATACTCAAAATCCGGGTCTATGCGTATCTCCGGTTCGGGAATACGGGTAATGGCCAGTATTTGGTTTTCCCGATCAATATTATATTCCAACAAAGATAAATCATAGGTTATGGCCACCTCTGCGTTTACCACCACCAAGGCCTTCTTTTGGGCCGTAAGCAGTGGCCCGAACAACTCCTTGGAATCTTTGTAATTGTAGACTTCGGAAAAATGGCCTTCTGTGACGACCAATTTAGAGACGTTGGCCATTTGTTTTTGT
>CAKZLG010000326.1 GCA_937125035.1 uncultured Maribacter sp.
AGATGGAAACCAGACGGTAGGTGTACTCCAATTCCCAAGGACGGTTTTAACCGCCACAACGGCTTTTCTTGGCCGGTATACGTTCAGTGATAAATCCCCCGAAAGGGGACTAAACGGACCTCAAAGCGTTCAATGGCCTCTGGGGTCTTTTTTGTTGCCCACATTCGATTTTTTATAAGACCAAAATAGTTTCTTTATGGGGTTGCATCCTTCTAATTAGCTGATTGTCCATGGTTTGTCCATACTGCTTTTTAGGTAAAGCGATGATTTGCAGATACCTTTAGTCAAGAACCAAAAATGATGTGTTATGAAAATTTTAGAACGTCTCTTAGGAGGCAAGCCTACCGTGGTGATTGGGATGCTCACCGTTTTTTTTATATTGATGTCCTGTGGAACCGATGATTCTGAGTTAGAACTACCGCCAGAGACCCAAGAAGAGGAAGGGACGGAAGAGCCAACACCCCAGCCAGAACCAGAAGGCCTCTTTGCCGATGTGCTCAAACTGGGCAGTATTCCCAACGTGGTGCCGGCGAATTCAACGGATACCTTAAGTACGACCCCAACGGACCCCAAACTGGCGCGACAGCTTTATAATGGCAATCTGGAAGAGGTGCGGTTTGGCTGTTCCGATTACGATATTGAGAAAGCGAGCAGTCAAAACTCCTTTCCCATTTGGGGCGAGCCGAGTGCGGTGCTCTATCCGGGAAGTTTTGTACAAGGGAACAGTATAGCCCAGGGCACGCCCACCGCCATACCCGCCAAGAGGGCAGGAGGCAGCTTGATTTTGACAGGGGCCGATCAAAGCCTTCTGGGAACGGTAGCGCTACCGGAGTTCAGCAACACCCAAGTAAGTTTGGGGCGCAACGAACTTTTGAGTGGGTTCGGTCCTACGCCCACACCCTTTCAAATGGACGTGCTGCCCATTGCCAATGCATCACATCTGGCCTATGAGCTTGGCCTGTCCCAGGCCGATTTTGAGGCCTACGTGGCCAATGGACTAGAGTTTGATCAAACCGCAGGGGTCACCAGCTTTTTGGTGGGGTTGCAACAGTTCTATTATGGAGTGGACTATGAGCTGTCTTTGGGGATGGAGGGCTATTTTGATGCTGATGTGTCGCCCGCTGACCTAGAGCCTTATGTGACCGAGTCCAACCCGGCCGCCTTTGTTTCCAAAGTAAGGCACGGGAGGCAATTTTACATTCTTTTGGAGACCACCACCTTTGCCAATACAGCAAAGGAAATCATACAAGGAGCTTTTAGCTCTTTTGACAATGCCATGGAAGGAACTATTGACGTGGACATGCTGAACAATTTGGAGGCGCTTTCCATCAAGGTGGCCGTACGGACCAACAACGCACAGGGGCCTTATGAGGAAGTTGGCCCCGTGGGGCTTAGTGCCCTCTCCGACTTGGTCTCAGAACCCATTGTCTTGGCCACGGCCCAGCCCTTGTCTTATGAAATCCGAAGCCTTGCCCAACCGGACAACAAGGCCGGTTATACCCTAAACGTGAATTTTAACCTAGCGCTGTGCCAACTGGAAGGAGCACTGCCACCCAATAATTTTAGGCCTTTGATGGGCCTGTTTGACGATGGAGTGGGAGCGGCCTTTATGTTTTCCCGAGGCCATATTGTGGTCTTCAACGGTGCGGGAACCTCCTATGCTTGGTTGAACGTTACCACCGGTGAAATTTCACCCATTTACGGCATCAAGGACACCAACGGACTATTGCCGGTCATCGATGCGGAATATGTGACCGCTGCCTACCACAGCAGCTGGGACCTTATGTATATCATAGACCAAACGGGCAACACCGCAGAGCTGTACCGCAACAACCTTACGCTGCCTTCGGACCAGACCATGTTTCCTGCAGAACCTCCTGTAAATATGGAACTTAACAGTACCACAGGGGAACGGTTTAAGATACAACTAAATGGGGCGTGGCAAAAGTCCAATGCCTCCCCAGAGATTGCCAATCTATTGGATTCCGGTATTGGTGCCGCGCTTTATGTGGAGCGGGTGGAGGATACCGACCCATCGGATGCGTCTTCCTTCAGTTTTAAGTATAACTTTTTTCAAAAGGAGGCGCCGGGCCGCTGGATAGAAATGGAAAGGAGATTTGCCAATCGTCAATCGTCCTTGTTCTACGAAGGAATTTATGACCTGAACACTTGGGCAAAAAATCGGTTTCCTTTTGATGAAATAGGAGCCGCCTGTGCCTTGGAGCTGGAAAACAGGGTGATGCAACAGGTATATTTTAACGGAGAAGGCACCCAATTTTTTATTGCCAATTCCGATGAGGAACTCGTGGCGGGGCCGTATTTGTTGTATTGAAAAAAATAGATCTGACCCTAATGATCGGGTGTTGTATTCGTTTGGATGCTCTACCCCATTGGGGTCTTTTCTTGCTAAGGCTTATGGGAAGGATTGGACTTAGGACTACTGGTCAACAACCATCAAAAGGGGTGCTGGCAGTGTTATAAGTATGCCTCATTGTGTTTGGGTAGCATACGGGTATTCGTTTGATCAACTAGTTTCAGAGAGATTTTAAATGAAATATTTAAATTATAATATAGTATTGTTTTTCAATAAGTTGCATAGTTAAATTAAACTATTGAATTAAATAAAGGGAAACAACTATGGCCTAGATGTAGATTACAGCCCGTTTAAAAAAGTCGTTAAGTCCGTCTCCTTGTCCAGACCCAATTTCTTTTTGAGT
>CAKZLG010000327.1 GCA_937125035.1 uncultured Maribacter sp.
CTTGTCAACAGCTTCTTGAACCGTATTGAAAACAGGTTTTCCAAGATGCTCCTGTCCTCCTTTTCCGGGCGTAACGCCCCCAACGATGTTGGTGCCATACTCGATCATTTGCTCCGCATGGAAGGTGCCCTCACTACCAGTAAAACCTTGGACGATTATTTTGGAATCTTTATTGACTAAAACGCTCATGTTGCTGTTGGTTTTTAATTTTGTGACACAAAAATATAGGTTTGTGAATGAATTTTAAAGCATTAATGGGCTTATTTCTCTTCTAACTTTTTAATGATCTCGGGAATTTTTTTAATATAGGCCAGCTGTTTTAATTTTTCTCGTGATTCCTCTATGGGTGTTCCGAAATAGCTTTTCCCCCCCGCAATGGATTTCGTAACCCCGGTCTGCCCCATTACCACGGCCTTTTCCCCAATGGTAATACCACTATTGGTTCCCACTTGGCCCCAAAGGGTAACATCATCTTCAATGACCACACAGCCTGCAATGCCCGTTTGTGAGGCAATGAGACAATTTTTACCAATCACGGTATCATGGCCCACATGCACTTGGTTGTCCAACTTAGTGCCGGCCCCAATGGTGGTATCCCCGCCAATGCCCCTGTCTATGGTGCACAAGGCACCGATATCCACTTGATCCTGTACCACTACCCTTCCAGCGGACAACAGTTTATCGTACCCCTCTGGTCTTTTTTTGTAATAAAAAGCATCTGAACCCAGCACGGCACCGGCATGGATGGTAACCCCGTTGCCAATGACCGTATGATCATAAATGGCCACATTGGCATGGAGGGTGCAATCATCCCCAATAACCACATTATTGCCTATGAACACATTGGGCTGTATGATGGTGTTTTTTCCTATTTGGGCCGTCTGGGACACGGGCCGCACGGCTTTCACAAAAGGCTTAAAGTAGTTGCTGAGGATATTGAAATCACGAAAGGGATCATCGGAGACCAATAGAGCCTTCCCTGCGGGGCAGGGCACTTCTTTATTGATCAGCACCACGCTGGCCTTTGAGGCCAAGGCCTTATCATAGTACTTCGGATGGTCCACAAAGACGATATCACCGGCTTCCACCACGTGGATCTCGTTCATGCCCGTGATCGGGAAATCCGGAGCGCCCACAAAGGAGGTACCGATGATCTCGGCGATCTGTTCTAATCGAAAGGTCGTTGGAAACTTCAATCTATCTCTTGGCTTATTCCTTAACGCGCTCCATGTAAGCGCCATTGGAGGTATCTATCTTGATCTTATCCCCTTCATTGATGAAAAGTGGTACGTTCACTTCTGCTCCAGTTTCCACTTTGGCGGGCTTGGTGGCATTTGTGGCCGTGTTACCCTTAACGCCGGGCTCCGCATAGGTGATTTCCAATACCACGCTAGCTGGCATTTCCACGGATAAGGGCATACTGTCCTCTGTATTGAACATGATCTTTACTACCTCCCCTTCCTTCAGAAGACCGGCCGCATCCAGGGCGCTTTCCTGTAAGGTGATTTGATTGTAGTCTTCCGTATTCATAAAATGATAGGTAGTGCCTTCTGCGTATAGGTATTGGTAGGTTCTTGTTTCCACCCGTACATCCTCTATCTTGTGGCCGGCAGAAAAGGTATTGTCCAGCACTTTTCCACTGGAAATACTTTTTAATTTGGTGCGTACAAATGCCGGTCCCTTACCTGGTTTTACATGAAGGAATTCAATGATTTTATAGATGTCATTATTATATCGGATACAAAGTCCCTTTCTAATATCTGAAGTAGATGCCATAATGCTTAAAAATCTTTAAGGTTGTATAATTGATATGTTGTGATGTGTGATGTTTTTGGCGTTAATTAGCACTGAAATAGCCTTTCATGATGCCCCGTTGGGAATCACGTATGAACTGTAATATCTCATCGCGTTCCGGGGTGGCCTCCATTTCGGCCTCAATGATCTGTGCGGCTTGGGTATTGTTGTAATTTTTCTGATACAGGATGCGGTAAATATTCTGTATCTCCCTGATCTTATCCGAAGAAAAGCCCCTTCTGCGCAGCCCCACGGAATTGATGCCCACATAGGACAAGGGCTCCCTTGCCGCCTTAACAAACGGGGGTACATCCTTACGTACCAAAGATCCACCCGTTACAAAGGCATGCTGGCCTACGGAAACAAATTGGTGCACGGCGACAAGGCCGGCCAAGATCACATTATCCCCAATGGTAACATGGCCTGCCAAGGTGGAATTGTTGGAAAAAATGCAGTTGTCGCCCACCAAACAGTCGTGGGCCACATGACAATAGGCCATGACCAGGCAATTTTTGCCAATGACCGTTTTCATGCGGTCCCTAGTGCCTTTATGAATCGTGGCACATTCCCTTATGGTGGTCCCATCTCCAATAATGACCACGGTTTCCTCACCATCGTACTTTAGGTCTTGTGGCGATGCCGAAATGACCGCCCCAGGAAAAATATTGCAGTTTTTTCCAATCCGTGCCCCTTCCATAATGGTAACATTGGAACCGATCCAAGTACCATCCCCAATGGTCACGTTGTTATGGATGGTGGTAAATGGTTCTACGACCACATTTTTGGCAATCTTGGCCCCGGGATGGATATACGCCAGCGGTTGATTCATAATTAATCCGTTCTTTTAACGATTTGCGCCATCATTTCCGCCTCGCTCACCAACTTGCCATTGCCATAGGCATAGGCCTGCATGTGACAAATGCCCCTCCTAATGGGCGAAATGAGGCTGCAATGAAAAATAAGGGTGTCCCCTGGCAATACCTGTCTTTTGAATTTCACCTTGTCTATCTTCATGAACAGGGTAAGGTAATTTTCAGGGTCCGGAACCGTGCTGAGGACCAAAATGCCCCCTGTTTGTGCCATGGCCTCCACTTGCAGCACTCCCGGCATTACGGGCGCACCAGGAAAATGCCCTACAAAAAAGGGCTCGTTCATGGTTACGTTCTTCATGCCCACGACATGCTGGTCGGAGAGTTCCAAAATACGATCGATCAACAAAAATGGCGGCCTATGGGGCAGCATGGCCATGATCTGATGAATATCCATCAAGGGTGGCGCATTGAGATCATAGTGCGGCACATTGTTCCGTTTTTCCAACTTAATGATCTTAGATAGTTTTTTGGCAAATTGGGTGTTCACAAAGTGCCCTGGTTTTGTGGCGATCACCTTTCCTTGTATTCGTGTGCCTGCCAAGGCAAGGTCACCGATCACGTCCAAAAGCTTGTGCCTGGCGGCCTCATTGGGCTGGTGCAGGGTTAGGTTGTCCAAGATGCCATTGGGCTTAACGGAAAGCTTTTCTTTATTGAAGGCCTTCTCCAATTTTTTCATGGTGGCCGCTGAGATTTCCTTGTCCACATAGACAATGGCGTTGTTCAAATCGCCCCCTTTAATGAGCCCATTTTCCAGCAACATCTCCAACTCATGCAGAAAACTAAAAGTCCGGGCATCTGCGATCTCTTTTTTGAAATCCGAAAGATGTTCCAGGGTGGCGTTCTGTGTGCCCAATACCTTTGTGCCAAAATCCACCATGGTGGTTACCTGATATTCCTCTGCGGGGATTACGGTGATCTCGCTCCCTGTGGCTTCATCCCTATAGGAAATGACATCCTTTACCACAAAAACCTCCCTGTCCGCTTTTTGTTCCACCACACCGGCCTTTTCAAGGGCTTCCACAAAAAATTTGGAGGAACCGTCCATGATTGGTGGTTCTGGAGAATCCAGTTCTATGATGACATTGTCTATTTCCATGCCCACAAGAGCGGCAAGGACATGTTCTGAGGTTTGGATCTTTACACCGTGTTTTTCCAAGTTGGTGCCGCGCTGTGTGTTCACCACATAATTGGCATCCGCTTCAATGAGGGGCTCGCCCTCCAAATCCGTTCTTTTAAATGCATAGCCTTGGTTCTCTGCGGCGGGCACAAATTTTATGGTGACACTCTCCCCTGTATGGAGGCCCACACCGGTCAAGGAAACTTCCTTGGCTATGGTTCGCTGTTTTTGCGCTGTTTTCATTTCTCTTGGCTGTTTGCTAAGCTGTCCAATCTATTGATTATTTTGGGTAAATTTTTGAAATGCACGTAGGATTTGTTGAAGTCCCCATAGTTCAACGCTGGGGACCCTTGCAATACCTCGTTGTCCTTTACATTCCTGCCTATACCGGATTGCGCCTGTATCTTTACATAATCCCCTATGGTAATGTGGCCCACGATGCCCACTTGGCCACCGATCATACAATGTTTACCTATTTTTGTGCTTCCGGCAATGCCCGTCTGGGCTGCGATCACGGTATGCTCCCCTATTTCCACATTATGGGCTATTTGAATCTGGTTGTCCAATTTCACGCCTTTTCGCAGTAAGGTAGATCCCAAGGTGGCCCTGTCTATGGTGGTGCCCGCACCCACATCCACATGGTCTTCCAAAACCACGTTGCCGGTTTGTGGTATTTTTCTGAACTCCCCCTTATCATTGGGGCTAAAGCCGAAACCATCCGCACCAATAATGACCCCACTGTGTATGACACAAAAATGGCCAATGACACTTTCTGAATAAATCTTGGCCCCTGCAAAAATGATCACATCATTGCCAATGGATACATTATCGCCTATGTACACATTGGGATAGATCTTTACATTGTTCCCTATACGGACATTCTGGCCCACATAGGAAAACGCACCCAAATAAAGGTCTGTGCCATAGGTGGCCGATTCCGATTTGAATACCGGTTCCTCTATGCCCACTTTGTTGTTCTTTACTTGGTTGTAGTATTCCAAAAGTTTGGAAAAGGCAGTGTAGGCATCCTCCACTTTGATCAAGGTGGTGCTCAATTGCTGATCGGCCTGAAAGTCCCGGTTCACGATGGTGATGGAGGCCTTGGTCTTATAAATGTGGGAGGTATATTTTGGATTGGCCAAAAAGGTAAGGGAACCTGTTTCCCCCTCCTCGATCTTTGCCAGTCTGTGAACGGCCACCTCTGGGTTTCCATGGACTTCGCCTTCTAAGATGCCTGCAATCTGGGCCGCTGTAAATACCATGGGGACAAAAGTAAGAAAAATAGTTATACGGCTTCTTTGGGGTAACAGATATAAAATTTGGTCACGGTCTTGGAAAGGGCGTTCAATACCAAATTGTCCGATAGTTTGGCCACATCCTTTATGTTTCCGTTCTTTTTTACAATGTTGATGTTCTGCTTTTCATTATTGTAGGCCCTATTGCTGATCTTTCCTTGAAATACGAAATAATGGGTCTCTTCTGTAGTGAGCTGGTACTTTTTCCGTACTTCTTCAAACTTGGAGTGAAAGCGCTCCTTGGCTATCGGCGCCTTTTTGACTTTGATGTGCAACAGTTTTCTATTGATCACCATTTTGCACAGTTCAGACAACACAAAATCCGTATGGTCTTGCCAATTTTTCAAAGCACTGACCACATCGGTATCATCTAATTTAGAGAACAGGTCCAATGTGGCGGCGTCCAAGCTGCCCTTGTCTATGCGGTGTTTCAAAAAATAGTGCAAAGCATGGTTGCAAGGTACGGGAATACCTTTTTCCAGTAGCTGTCTTGCCCTCTTTAAAATGCGTATGAGCAACTGCTCTGCCACCACCCCGGTTTTGTGCAGATACACCTGCCAGTACAT
The DNA here is from genome assembly GCA_937125035.1 of uncultured Maribacter sp. GTDB lineage: Bacteria > Bacteroidota > Bacteroidia > Flavobacteriales > Flavobacteriaceae > Maribacter. The sequence continues at coordinate 5,645 of CAKZLG010000327.1, forward strand.
AAAGCGGCGGGCCAATAAAAATTTCTCCACAGAATAAATGCCCTTTTCCTCCACCACCAAGGCACCGTTGACCACGGTTAACATGGAGATGAGTCGCTCTGCATTGGTATTCCCCTCGGCCACACCGGTATAAAAACTATCGCGCTTTAGGTAATCCAATCGGTCCATATCCAATTGGCTGGACACCAATTGTTTCAAGAATTTTTTGGGATGTTTCCCTGTGAATATGGCAATGGCCACTTCCAATTTCCCTCCAAACTCCGTGTTCAGTTCCTCCATGAATCTCAAGGAAATGTACTCGTGATCCACCCCATTGGCAATACTGTGTTCCATGGCGTGGGAAAAGGGCCCATGGCCAATATCATGTAGCAAAATGGCCACAAGCAGGCCTTCCCGTTCGGCTTCGGTAATGGTCACCCCTTTGAATTGAAGCACCTGTATGGCCCTTTGCATCAAATACATACTGCCCAACGTATGGTGGAAACGCGTATGGTGCGCCCCTGGATAGACCAAATAGGAAAGTCCCATTTGGGAAATCCGGCGCAGCCGCTGAAAATACCGGTGACCAATGAGGTCAAAAATCAACGGACTGGGGATGCCAATAAATCCGTAAATTGGGTCGTTGAAAATTTTAAGCTTATTGGAAGTTGCCAAATTGGATCATTGTGGGATTACTGCTCCTGCAAATTTAGCGAAATCACCGGCAACATAATATTGAACTTGCCAAGTTGGTGAAAACGACCAACAAGTACTATTTTCACGTAGATAAAATCAAGATGCTACAACAAAAGCCATGAACGTCACTATATGAGTACAATAAAAATCCTTTGGGTAGATGATGAGATAGACCTCCTAAAGCCGCACATTCTATTTCTACAAAGCAAAAATTATGTCGTGGTTACGGCACAAAGTGGCCAGGAAGCCTTGAACGAGCTCAAAGAGACCCAAGTGGACATTGTGTTCTTGGATGAGAATATGCCTGGTATTTCCGGTCTGGAGACCTTGAACGAGATCAAAGTGCTCCATGCATCGCTCCCCGTGGTCATGATCACGAAAAGTGAGGAAGAGTTCATTATGGAAGAGGCCATAGGCTCCAAAATTGCGGATTACTTGATCAAACCGGTAAATCCCAATCAGATATTGCTTTCCTTGAAAAAAAATCTGGACCATTCCCGACTCATATCTGAAAAGACCACCAGCAACTACCAGCAGGAATTCCGGAAGATCGCCATGGACCTTGCTATGGTGAACAGTTATGGGGCCTGGGTAGATCTTTATAAAAAATTGATCTATTGGGAACTTCAACTAGAGGCGATTGAGGATAGCGGTATGTTTGAAATTTTGGAATCCCAAAAGGTAGAGGCCAACCAACAGTTTGGTAAATTTGTGGAACGGAATTATGAGGACTGGTTCACGGACCATGATGCGCCGGTCATGAGCCATACCCTTTTTAAACAGTGGATCGCCCCAGAGGTGAAATCGGCCAAAACGCTTTTGGTAGTGGTTGACAACCTACGGTACGATCAATGGTGTGCCTTTGAGGATATCATAGGTAGTTTTTACAAAAAAACAAAAGAGGATGCCTATTGCAGTATTTTGCCCACGGCCACCCAATACGCCCGCAATGCCCTCTTTGCAGGCCTCACTCCGTTGGACATGGAAAAGAAATACCCCCAATGGTGGAAAAACGATACCGATGAGGGCGGAAAGAACCTGTACGAGGATCAATTTCTGGGCGAGCAATTGCGCCGCTTGGGCATGGACATCACATGGGAATACCACAAGATCAGCAGCTTAAAGCAAGGCAAACAGCTGAGACAAAATTTTAAGGGCCAAAAAGACAATGACCTTACGGTGATCGTCTATAATTTTGTGGATATGCTCTCCCACTCCAAGACCGAAATGGAGGTGATTAAGGAATTGGCCAGCAATGACAAGGCCTACCGCTCCTTGACCAAAAGCTGGTTCAAGAACTCCCCCCTATTGGAAATCATACAACAAGCCCAGCAATTGGGCATGAAATTGATCATTACCACAGATCATGGCACCATCAACGTAAAGGCGCCCTCCAAAGTGGTGGGCGATCGGGACACCAGTCTCAACTTGCGTTACAAGACCGGACGCAGCCTCTCCTTTGAAGAAGGTGATGTGGTAGCCGCCAAAGACCCGAAAAGCATTCACCTGCCCAGCATTACCATGAGCAGTTCCTATATCTTTGCCAAGAACGACCTCTTTTTTGCCTACCCCAACAATTACAACCATTATGTAAGCTATTACCGTAATACCTACCAGCACGGGGGGGTCTCCTTGGAGGAAATGATCATACCGTTTGTGGTGATGGAGCCCAAGTAAGTTGGAATTTTTTAATGAAATGGGGCTGAACAAAGTTTGCGGCTTTGCGCCAAAACAGTGAACTATGCGAGTAAAACAACCTGCATCAACCACAGGTGCAAACGCAACCCAGAAAACACCGTGCGAAGTTTGAAACAG
>CAKZLG010000328.1 GCA_937125035.1 uncultured Maribacter sp.
CAAAAAAAATGGTGAAGGACACCGATCTGGTGATCTACAGGGAGCTCTCCGGCGGCATCTATTACGGCCATAAGGAAAGGGATGAAAAGAACAATACCGCCACGGATGTCTGCTCCTACTCTGAAACGGAAATCAGTAGAATTGCCCACCTTGCATTCAAGGCGGCCAAGGGAAGAAAAAGAAAACTCACGCTGGTGGACAAGGCAAATGTCTTGGAGACCTCACGCCTCTGGCGCCGTGTGGTGACCCAAATCGCCAAAAGTTATCCAGATGTGGCCATGGACTGTATGTTCGTGGATAATGCCGCTGTGCAAATGGTACTGAACCCAGGCCAGTTTGATGTGATTCTCACCAGCAATATGTTCGGTGATATCCTTTCTGACCAAGGCAGTGTCATTGCCGGATCCATTGGCCTATTGCCCTCGGCATCCATAGGTACGGAACATGCCATGTTTGAACCCATACATGGGTCCTATCCAGAGGCCAAGGACAAGAACATTGCCAACCCCGTGGCCTCCATCCTTTCCGCGGCCATGCTTTTGGAACATTTTAAATTAAAGGAAGAATCCGTGGCCGTTGTCGCGGCCGTACTTAAATCCTTCACCAAGAAAATAGTGACCCCAGATATCATGGGGAGCAGCAAATACGGCACCAGTTATGTGGGTGATTTCATAGCGGACAATATCATTGAGCTGGATGAAGGCTTTAATCTCAATGACGAGAACATAGGCTTGGGCAAAAGCACCATTATCTAAGGTCCGTAAAACTACTCTTGCAATAAAGTATCCACCAGTAGGTCAAACTCTTTTTTGAATTCCTCATAGGGCTTCCCCGTGGCAGGACCGTTGAAACCGGTATGTATTTTCCGCACATTGCCCTTGCGATCAATGAAAATAGTGGTAGGATATGAAAGCACGTGGTTCAACATGGGCAACTTCGCCTGCGCCTCTTCCTTGTCAGAAGTACCATATTGTGCCAAAAGAATGGGATATTCCACCCCAACCTTATCCACCAAGCGTTGGATCGCCGCAAAGGCCTTTTCCTCTGTCTTGGCGTACTCAAAGGCCAATCCCACCACGGCAAGGTCCTTATGGTCGTTCTCTTTTAAATAATCCACCAAAAACCGCGTCTCATCCAAGCAATTGGGACACCATGTGCCCATGAGCTGCACAATGACCACCTTGTCCTTAAACTGATCATCGGCCAAGGACACCCTCTCGTTTTTGATGTTGGGGAACGAGAAATTCAATTGATCGTACCCTTCTTTTAGAAAAGTGAGCGAATCCGAACTCGGCAACTCAAACAAAACGTTTCTTTTGGCACTGAAGGTCTCTAGGGAGTGCGTTCCGGCATAAAAGCGCCCGGCCAGGGTGGAGTCCGTCGCCTTGGCAGTAAAGAGAAAGGCATGGGCCCCGTCAAACGCGGAAAGTTTCAACGAATCCCCATCCATAACACCTTCCAAGAACCGGTAATCCCCTGTATTGGTGCGTATCGTGCCAGTGACCTTGCTGCCATCCTGATTGAAAACACCTTTCCCTTTATAATGATCATCCATGCCCTTTTCAAAATCCATTTCCCAAACCCCGGAGAGGTTGCGGTCACTGGGCGCCACATCCACGAACCTTTCCCCTACCCCATGAACGGCTTTAAAGGGCACCACGCGGTCCATACTCTCAATGACAAAGGTGCCCGTTATGCTGTCTTGCTGCATCAATCCTGAGATATATCCTTCAAAAACGGGCGCCTGTATGCGCACGGAATCCCCAGAATAGCTTATTTCATCCACCGTGATCACCTCATTGGCATTATAGATTTCCAAACGCTGGGAACCGTCAGAACCCTCCATGACCTTGAAGTTGAAGGGCAGGATACGATCATCCAGGACCTTAAGTTGGGCCAGCCAAATACCCGATTTCAATACCTTGGGTTCGGTGGCCTGCTTGCAGGACTGGAATATCGTCAATACAAGGCCCAAAACAACTATTTTCCGCATGTTCATTTTATTTGGGTTTGAAATAACGATTATAATCCCGAAATAAAAAATTAAATACAAATACCTTTAGCGATATTGAATGTCTAGGGGCATTGTTTTATCTTTACCGGCTTTAAAACAGCTAAATGAAGATTTCCTACAACTGGTTAAAACAGTTCATAAAAATAGATTGGGACGCCCAAAAGACGGGAGAGGTATTGACCGATCTAGGTCTGGAAGTGGAAGGCATAGCGCCCTATGAGTCAGTGAAAGGAGGTCTGAAGGGCATTGTGGTGGGGCATGTGCTGAAGTGCGAAAAACACCCCAATGCGGATCGTTTAAAATTGACCTTGGTCGATATTGGCCAAGAGAAGCCTGTTCAAATCGTCTGTGGTGCGCCCAATGTGGCCCAAGGGCAAAAAGTTCCCGTGGCCACCGTGGGCACTACCCTGTATACCAAAGAAGGGGAACCGTGGACCATAAAGAAGGGAAAGATACGGGACGAGGAAAGTCATGGCATGATCTGCGCGGAAGATGAGATGGGCCTCGGCGATAGCCATGAGGGCATCATGATCTTGAATGATGACATCATCCCGGGCACACCTTGCGCAGAGGTGTTCAGAGTGGAGAAGGATGAGGTTTTTGAAATAGGACTCACCCCCAACAGAGCAGATGCCATGAGCCACTATGGTGTGGCTAGGGACCTAAAGGCGGGTCTTGCCCAAAGGGAGGTCAACAAGGAGCTCATTACACCATCCACCAGCCATTTCCATATAGACAATAGGGCGTTGAAAATCGATGTGAACGTGGTAAACAGTGAGCTGGCGCCGCGGTATTGTGGCATTACCTTGAGCAACTTGATCGTGCAACCATCGCCTGATTGGTTGAAAAACAGGCTACAGGCCATTGGCATTGCCCCGAAGAACAATGTAGTGGACGCCACCAACTATGTGCTTCACGAATTGGGGCAGCCCCTACATGCTTTTGATGCCAATAAGATAAAAGGAGGGAAAATCGTGGTAAAAACCCTGCCCAAAGGAACCAAATTCGTGACTTTGGATGGTGAGGAACGGGAACTCCATGAAGAAGACCTGATGATCTGTGATGCCGAAAAACCCATGTGCATTGCAGGTATTTTTGGTGGCCTACATTCTGGTGTTACGGAGTACACCACGTCCATTTTTTTGGAAAGCGCCTATTTCAATCCCGTATCCATTAGAAAAAGTGCGAAACGACATGGGCTCAGCACGGACGCTTCCTTTCGTTTTGAGCGTGGCATTGATATTGAAAATGTGGAATACAGCTTAAAACGGGCGGCGCTCCTGATCAAGGAAATCGCCGGGGGTGAACTTTCATCTGAGGTAGTGGACCTGTATCCCAAAAAAGCAAATGATTTTGAAGTTTTTCTCCCGTTTGATAAAATCCAAAGTTTAATCGGTCAGGAAATACCTCGGGATACCATCAAATCCATTCTGACGTCTTTGGAAATCAAAGTAAAGAATGTTACCGAGGCCGGTCTGGGGTTGGTCGTTCCCTCCTACCGGGTGGATGTAACCCGCCCAGTGGACGTCATCGAGGAGATTTTACGCGTATTTGGCTATAATAATATCGGCTTTGGACAAAAACTGAACGCGTCCATTTCCTCCATGGGCCCACGCGAAGACCACAATGTTCAAAATGTTATTGGGGATCTACTCGCCGCAAAAGGATTTTTTGAAATTCTGACCAATAGCCTCACTGCAGAGAAATACAATGGGCTGACCGGCCCAGCCGATACCAAAAAGAGCGTGCAAGTACTTAATCCGTTGAGTGGCGATCTCTCCGTACTTCGTAAAAGCCCGCTTTTTTCCGCCCTGGAGACCGCAAGCTATAATAGCAACAGGAAACGACAGAACCTTAAGCTCTTTGAATTTGGCAAACTTTATGAGGTCTTGAAAAAGGGCACCTACAAGGAGGACAAATATCTTAGTCTCTTGTTGACCGGTGATACCCATGACCCCAATTGGAACCTACCTAACAGAAAAAGCGGTTTTTTTCAGTTGAAAGCAATGGTTCATACCATTTTACAACGGCTGGGCATAGCTGACTCAGCGGAACTTCCGTTAGAACCCAACCCCATATACAGTGAGGGGCTGCAAATTGTGGTCAATGGCGAGCATCTAGCAGAATTTGGCGTGATCAGCAAGACTGTGACCAAGGCGTTTGAGTTGAAACAGGAAATATTGTTCGCCCATTTTAACTGGGATGTCCTCTTGGCTCAAATTCCCGAGCAAAATACACGCTTTCAGGAGATTCCCAAATACCCAGAGGTCAAAAGGGATTTTGCCCTACTCTTGGATGAGCATATCAGTTTTAGGCAAGTGCATGAACTGGCCTATACCTCAGAAAGAAAACTGCTCAAGGATGTGGGTCTTTTTGATGTATACACCGGAGAAAGCTTGCCCAAGGGGAAAAAATCGTATGCAGTGAGCTATACGCTGCAAGATGACAAAGGCACACTAACGGACAAGCAGATAGAAAAAATCATGTCTAAAATACAGCAGGCCTACGAGCGGGAGTTGAAGGCCAGCTTAAGATAAGGGCAGGCTATATACGTACGGGAAAGAAAACGCTGTCCACCTCATGGATTACGCCGTTGCTCTGGTTGACATCGGCTAGAGTAATCTTGGCCGTGTTGCCCAATTTATCCGTTAGCACAATATCGGTACCCAGCATACTGGCCTTGATCTCTTCGCCCTGCAGGGTCGTGAACGTAGCAGAACCCTCACCACGGCACATGGCCCTTAAGATATGGGCTGCGGAAATTTTTCCTGCAATGATATGGTACCCCATGACGCTTTTCAGGATGTTTCGGTTTTCCGGGTCCAAAAGGCGTGCTTTAAGGTTGCCAGAGAGTTTGGCGAAAGCAACATCAGAAGGGGCAAAGACAGTAAATTGGCCGTCATAGTCCAAAACATCATCAAAGTCAGACGCGCGCAAGGCCATCAAAAGCTCCTTGTACCTTTGGGAGGACTCCGTGTTCATGAGAATGGATTTGGTGGGGTCCATTACCTCCATTTCGGTCTGGGCCAAGTCATATTCCGTAAAATTGGTTTGGGCGGATACCTGCATGACCATAAAGAGTAGGCAGGCAGACACGGGGGATGTCAGGTTTTTCATTTTGTAGGTGTTCTGGGGCTATTTAAAATGTCTCGTTGAAAGGCTAACTTTCCCGGACAAGATACAATCTAGAAAGTGTAATTCCGCATGTAAAATCACACCTATTTCAGTTTTAACATAATATTAACTTATATTATGGTTAAACAGAATTTCAGATAACCTTTTTAATTATTTAACTTTGAGTGAATTGCTGAAAAAAAAGAAAATGTTACTAAAAAGAACGAACATTCAGGAGAAGCTGAATCTAGAGAGAAAGCAGGGCGACCTTCAGGGAGAGGCCTTATTGCGCCAAGTGCATGAGCTACTACAGGAAGATGCAGAGAAAAGGGAGAGGATCGGAGAGACCCTGACAAAGGGATCTGCGGCCAAAGGCAACAATTTTGATTTTGATGAGTTGGATCCCAAGGCCATTTTCCATATTGAGCAGATAAAGAAAATATGCATTGACTACCGGTTGCGGTTTTTGGACACCAAATATTTCAAAGGCATCATTCCATCGGAGGCCATTTCCAAAATAAAATCTTTGGAGCAACAGCACAATACCGCACTGAGTGGTTTTAAAATTATTGCGCCCTCCAAATTATTTAAGCTGGAAGACAAGGACGACCCCTTGCTTTTTGCTCCAATGGGCAACGGTTATTATTATTTGGTGCACCAATGGGGCAATGACCTCCACCCTTTGCGCAAAATGATGATGTGGCCCTTTAAGAGTGTGGTGAACTTGGGGATTATGGTCTTTATAGCCAGTTTTTTCTTAACGCTCCTGGTACCGGAAGGCCTTTTCTCAAATTCCAGCTCAGCAGCGGAATTTTGGATCATTTACTTTTTCATGTTCAAAAGCCTTGCGGCCGTGGTCATTTTCTATGGTTTTGCCCTAGGCAAGAACTTTAATCCTGTCATCTGGAACAGCAAATATTTCAACGCTTAAACCAAAGGGTGAGCGATCTTAAGAAGGGGTAAGTTCAACTTCTCTAGTTCACATAGAGCGCCACGGGCACTCCATCTATGTTGGTGTTGTCCAAATAACCCGTGGTTGAGTCCAGTGATAGGCGAAGTATTCCCCCTTTTTCTGGAGTGGCTGTCTTTTGATAACCGATGTACAGGACATTGGCACTGCGATCATGCCCCATACTGGTGATTCTTTTTATATTGACCTCTATATCTAACTGGGGCTTGGTAAGCAAATTCTCAAAATAGTACAGGGTGGTGAGGTTCTTCCCAAAATCATAGGTGGCCGCAATATGCTCCGTGGCCGCATTCTTTGTGGTACGCACATAATGCATTTGGCCAAGGGCATTAAAAATATGCAACGGGGAATCAAAAAAATTCGGTGCTGTTTCCTCATCATATTGGGTATGTGAAACGGCCAAGGTGGTACTGTTGATCAAGGTATGCAGTTCTGGATAAGCAATTACAATATGGCCATTGGCATCCCTGAACATAGACCCTGCATGATAGCCCAAATTCATTTCATGTAGTATTTCATTTTGGTTCAGGTCCATGATGACGAGTCCATTTTCATCGGTTACTTCAGCATCAAAATCAAGAATGAAAAGTTTTTCTCCCACGGCCTCCAAGTCCACGGCCCTTTTGGCAAGGGGTATATCCACAAATTGGGGGTTGGGGCCCGTCAAGGAAACCCGCCTAACAAAATAGGAGGTCTCCTTATTTACCAAGGGCAGTTCATAGGCCAAATACACTTCAGAAGCCGTATGCGTCATTGCGGTTATTTCCCAATCGCAAAAGCCCGAACCCTCTACCACAATGTGTTCCGTTTGCTCATCTTTTTCCACGCTATAGAGCACTAGATTCCCCTCACAGGCGTTTTGACTTCCAAAAAAAGCAATACTCTCGGAGCCAACTGAAGTCATTGACGGATTTGTCAAGCCCAAAAAAGAGGGCTGCCTTTCTACCGGTACCAAAACGTTTTCCTTATTGTTTTTCCAAGCCTCAGCGGTATGCGAGCTGCCCTTTCTTACAAAAACAAGCATATCCACATCGTCTGTCACCCTAGATTGGGCATCGGTCTCTATATCATTAGGAGTGGATTTGGAACAGGACACGGGGAGTAAGGCCAACACAAGGAGGACCTTAAAGGCGTAGGTTTTCATAAGACACGTTTTTGGATGAAACGTCAGCTACACAGGAACAGCATACATTTTGCCCCTTTGCTCCTTTAATGCCTTGTCTGACATGTAATCATCAAACGTAGAATAACGGTCAATGTTGCCCTTGGGCGTCAATTCTATGATCCTAGTGGCCACCGTTTGTGCAAATTCATGATCATGGGTGGTAAAGAGTACGGTACCCTTGAAGTTTTTGAGCGAATTATTGAAAGCGGTGATACTCTCCAGATCTAAGTGATTGGTGGGTTCGTCCAGCATCAGTACATTGGCCCGTAGCATCATCATCCTACTCAACATGCAACGCACTTTTTCACCTCCCGAAAGAACCGTGCATTTTTTCAGGGCCTCCTCTCCACTGAACAACATTTTTCCCAAAAAGCCACGGATATACACTTCCTCGCGCTCCTCCTCTGTCTTGGCCCATTGCCGCAGCCAATCTACCAAAGTAATGTTTTCTGTAAAAAAGTGGGTGTTGTCCGCCGGCAAATAGGACTGGTTCGTAGTGACGCCCCATTGGTATTTGCCCTTTTCTGGGCTCTTATGGCCATTTATGATCTCATAAAAGGCGGTAGTGGCCCTCGAATCTTTTGAAATGATGGCCACCTTGTCCCCTTTGGCCAGATTAATGGTAACGTTATCAAAGAGGAGTTCCCCGTCCTCGGTTCTGGCGGAGAGGCCATCCACTTGTAAAATCTGATCGCCAGCCTCCCGTTCCCGTTCAAAGATAATGGCCGGGTACCTTCTGCTGGATGGTTTTATATCTTCCACTTTTAACCGATCCAACATTTTCTTTCTAGAGGTGGCCTGCTTGCTTTTTGCAACATTGGCGCTGAAGCGTGCAATGAATTCCTGAAGTTCCTTGGCCTTTTCCTCTGCCTTTTTATTTTGTTGTGCCCTTTGGCGTGCAGCCAGCTGGCTGCTCTCATACCAAAACGAGTAATTGCCGGAGTACAGGTTGATCTTCCCAAAATCTATATCGCCAATATGGGTACAGACCGTGTCCAAAAAGTGCCTGTCATGGGAGACCACAATGACGGTATTCTGGTAATCCGCCAAAAAATTCTCCAACCAATTAATGGTCTCATAGTCCAGATCATTGGTAGGCTCATCCATGATCAGCACATCAGGGTTTCCAAAAAGGGCCTGGGCCAAAAGCACCCGCACCTTCAGCTTGGTGTCCATTTCTGACATCAACATATAGTGCATTTCCGCAGGGATGCCCAAGTTGGATAAAAGGGCGGCAGCATCACTATCCGCGTTCCAGCCGTTCATTTCTTCGAACTGTACTTGCAGCTCCCCTATCCGGTCCGCATTTTCATCGGTATAATCAGCATACAAGGCATCTATTTCCTTTTTAATGGTGTACAGGGGCTTATTGCCCATGACCACTGCCTCCAAGACGGTGAATTCATCTGAGGCATTGTGGTCCTGTTCCAAGATGGACATTCTTTTGCCGGGCTCTAAGTGCACATGGCCGGAAGTGGGATCTATTTGACCGGAGATGATTTTGAGGAAGGTGGACTTACCCGCTCCATTGGCACCAATGATACCATAACAGTTGCCTTGGGCAAACGTTACGTTCACTTCATCAAAAAGCACTCTTTTTCCAAATTGTACAGATAGGTTTGATACTGAAAGCATGCATTAGGTTTTAAAATCGGTGCAAAAATACTCAATTTTCACCCCCAAACCAATAATGATCGTAGTATGGCCCGCCGAAATGGTTCCTAAACGTAAGTCCTTAATATTTAACTACCTGTTAACATCAACGCAGGGTGGGGTTCCCTATTTTTGATTCCCATAAGGTTACGGTTGTATATGAATAAATTTTTACTTTTTGCACTGATAATCAATATTTTAAGCTGTAAGAACACCGAGATTAACACCCATACGGTTCGGTTTGCGGGCGAAATTGTGAATCCCACCAGTGAGTACGTTGTACTGATGAAAGGCAGGCATGTCGTGGACTCGGCCAGATTGGACGGTAACAATAGATTTTCTTTTGTTCTGGACAGTATTGAAAACGGGCTTTACAACTTTCAACATGAGCCAGAGCACCAATATGTGTACTTGGAGAGAGGGGACAGCCTCTTGTTTCGTTTGAACACTTCCGATTTTGATGAGTCGCTGGTTTTTTCAGGCACCAATGAAGTCGTGAACAATTTTATGCTGGAACTCTTCTTGGCAGATGAACAAGTGGAGAGCGATATGCACAACACCTATTATGAGTTGGGTGCCGATGATTTCTCTAAGGAAATAGAAAAGCTGAGAACGGAAAAACTCCGGTATTTGGATGAGGTAAGGTCGGAGTCCTACATGTCAGACAAAGCCTATGAAATTGTGAGGGCGAGTATCAACTACACCTATTATAGGTTCAAGGAGATCTATCCTTTTGCCCACAAGCGAAAATTAAGGGAAACCGTGGTACAGGATATGCCGACAGGTTTCTATGATTACCGCAAGGACATCAATTACAACAATGAGGACTTGGTGTACCTGAGGCCGTATTATAACTTCATGAAATCGCATTTTGGCAATGTCAGCTACATGACCTGTGCCAATGCATGCGATACCAATGGGGTGGCCATAAAAAACCATTTACACTTCAATAAACACAAATTAAGGGTCATAGATAGTCTGGTAAAGACAAAAGATCTAAGGGACAACCTGTTTAGGAACGTGGCCATAGATTTCTTGTTACGATCGCATGATATTCCAGAAAACAATGCGCTCTTCCTCAAGGAGTTTGAACTGGTTTCCGCCAATAATGCGCACCACAATGAGATCAGCAACCTATACCATGCGGTACAGAGCATTAGCCCCAATAACCCCGTACCACAGATACCGCTATTGAATTTTAAGGGGGATACCGTGAAAATGGCCGATCTCTCAAAAGACAGAAAGACGATCTACTATTTTTGGTCCAGCAGGGACAAGCGCCATTATGAGAACATCTTTAAGCGAGTGGCCGAATTGGAAGGCCAAAAGGTGGCCTATGACTTAGTGGGCATAAACATAAAAAGCGACCCCAATGAATGGAAAGGCATCATAAATACCTACAATTTGGATACCAGCAAGCAATTTAGGGCGAGCGATGGTAAGGAAGTGACTGAAAAATTGGTGGTTTGGCCCCTGAACAAATGCATTGTTACGCATGATGTGGTCATTGTAGACGCCTTCTCCAATATTTATAACAGATTTTAGACCCTTACGTAGGCCTTCAATTTTTTTGGACATGACTGGCCAAAAGACGTTCAAACCACCTTCCGGGAAGTACTCTTTTCAATAGCACGGATAACCTTTGTAGTGGTTCCCCCACGGTGTAGTGCACTTTGGGGTGTTTCCGTTGCATAATCTCATATACCTTTTTAGCTACGGCAACGGGATTACCCCCACTGTCCACATCAGCATCTATGGCATTGAGCACGGCCCCATAGCTTTTTTCATAAGGAGAGCCTTTGACCACTGGGGCATGGTATCTTCCAGAGGCAATGTTCGTGGCAAAATCCCCTGGGGCCAAGGTGGTGATGTGTATTCCAAATGACTTGGTTTCCAATCGCATGGCCTCACTCAGCGTGCCCAAGGCCCCTTTGGTGGCCGAGTAGATGCCCCGGAAGGGCAAGCCCATATAGCCTGCTATGGAAGTGATGTTAATGATCAAACCCGATTGTTGTTGCCGCATGGTGGGCAGTACCGCCTTGATGACATGCAGTGGCCCATTGAAATTGGTGTTGAAGGCATTCAATATCGCATCATGGGGGGTCTCTTCCAAAGGGCCGGTTATGCCCACGCCCGCATTGTTCACCAAGACATCTATGTGATCCTCGTGCTTTAGGAGCTCTTCAATGGCGCTTTGTACACTTTTGGGATGCCGAACATCCATTTCCAACAGAGGAAAGCTGTTGAACCCAGGGTATTTTTCCTTGGAGCGGGTGGTTCCGTACACCACATATCCTTTTTCCTTCAAATAAACACCAATGGATTTTCCTAACCCGGAAGAGCCTCCTGTAATGAGAACGACCTTATTTTTCATGCTTTCGCAAATTACTGAATTTTGTACGGAAAAGATAGGTCAGGAGCTGCAGCAGGGTAAAAAAGCCTTGACCATTGGGCATAAAAAAACGGCAAGCTACCTACATCGCACCGCTACGACCGTATACCCTTGCTGCGTTCCCACCCTGGGGGATTCTACAGGAGCTGGTCGTGTAGGACTTGCCGACTGCAAATATACAACCTTTTAAAAGTTTCACAATCCTTTTTGCTTTCTTAATTTATGGGGGTAAATTGCCCATTATAATGATAATCCAAGTAGAAAACCCCAGTTAGATGAAAATTGTGAAATTCTTTTTTTTAGCCTGCTTTGCCCTGATTTTCGCCTCTTGCGGCAGTGGTAATCAAAAGCCATCCTCCCTGTTCGCCATAGCCCTAGCGGATAAAAAATCGACCTTTACCCAAAACGACCTGGTCGGTATTTCCATAGAGAACAAAAAAGAAAAGACCATTGAGGACGTGCGCTATACGTTAGATGGTGAAACCTTACCCGTTAACGACGGTAAAATTAGGCTGGCCATCCAAAAGTTGGGTAATAAAACGGTTACTGCCCACATTACCTATGACGGTACCACGGTAAGCGTGAACAAGGATATTAAGGTATTGAGCCCAAAGGCCCCTGAGATCTATACCTACACTATTGTCAATGAATACCCGCATGATGCCACCTCCTATACCCAAGGACTGGAATTCCACCAAGATACGCTCTACGAGGGCACTGGGAAAAACGGGAGGTCCGTTTTACGCAAATACGATTACAAAACCGGAAAGGTATATCAGGAGATTAAATTGGATGACACCTATTTTGGTGAGGGCATCACTATTTTGAACGAGAAAATCTACCAATTGACATGGAGGAGCGGGGTGGGATTTGTGTACGACCTGCGGAACATGACCAAATTGAACAACTTTCAATATGGGAAGAGCAAGGAGGGCTGGGGCCTCACCAATAATGATGAAAAGTTGTTCAAAAGTGATGGCACTGAAAAAATTTGGATACTGGACCCCAATACCTTGATCGAGGAAGACTACATTGAGACCGTGACGAACAAATCCATTTTCAACCAGGCCAATGAACTGGAGTATGTGGAGGGTAAGATCTATGCCAACGTATATCAAAAACCCAGTGCCATGATCATAGATGCCACCAGCGGTGCCATAGAAGGGGTCATCAATTTTGGTGGGCTTAGTGATAAAGTGACAAAAACCCCCAATTGGGTGGCCACGGACAATGTACTCAACGGCATTGCCTATCACCCAGGGCGAAAGACATTTTTCGTTACCGGAAAGGAGTGGGACAAGCTTTTTGAGGTCACCATCCAAAAAAAATGAATGAAGACCTATTCAAAGTACATCAGGGTCAAGGCTTTGGACTTGGATGATCTTGATCATGTGAACAATGTGCGCTATGTTCAATGGATACAAGATATCTCCAAGGAACATTGGGAACACAAAGCCCCCCAAGAAGTCAAGGATGCCGTGATGTGGGTGGTGTTGTCACACCACATACAATACAAGGCCCCGGCCCTATTGCATGACCCCATCACCATAACCACGCACATTGCGGAGACCAAAGGGGCAAAATCCATAAGGGTAGTGGAGATGAGGCACAGCGTAACAAATGTGCTCTTTGTACGTTCTACTACAGAGTGGTGCCTGCTGAACAAAGAAAATTCAAGGCCCATGCGGGTCTCTGCCCGTATTCAAAAGATTTTTAATTGAGTTGGTCCACAAAACCTACTGTCCATGATCCAAAAATGTAGCTGTGTTCTGCTTATCTGTGCCGCGGTAATGGCCATTGGCTCATGCAGAAAGGATTTTGAATATGCCCCTAGCGCCGGAAATTTGGAATTCTCCATGGATACCGTGTATTTGGATACCGTTTTTAAAAGCATAAGCAGCAGCACGTACAACCTTAAGGTCTATAACCCCACTAGGGATGACGTGTTGATCCCTTCCATTCGGCTAAGAAATGGTGATGGGAGCGCTTATAGGTTGAATGTGGATGGGCTACCGGGCACCTCTTTTGAGAACATAGCTTTGCAAGCACAGGATAGCCTTTTTATTGGTATTGAAGTAACATTGAGCGCCCTGCCGGATACCTTGAATACCTTTTTATATACCGATGCCATTGCCTTTGATACGGGCAGCTTCCTTCAGGAAATTCCGATGGTGACCTTGGTCAAGGATGCCAAATTTCTTTTTCCGCCCACTACAGGCTCTGGGGAAAAGAGCACCGTGAACGTCACCTTTTATATGGATGATGAGGCCACCAAGACCCCTGGATTTGAATTAAGGGACGATCAATTGAACTTTACCAATAAAAAACCCTATGTGATCTATGGTATGGCCGTGGTGCCCCAGGGCAAGACCTTGACCATAGCCGCCGGGGCACGGGTCCACTTTCACAAAGATGCCGGCCTCTTGGTACGTTCGGGCGCCCAACTCATTATAGACGGAGAACTGAGCGGCGATCAAAACGTTTTGGAAAATGAGGTGGTTTTTGAGGGAGATCGCTTGGAGCCCCAATTCAGCGATATTCCCGGACAATGGTATGGTATCCTTTTTGAAAAAGGGGCACTCCCACATTCCATTTCCCATTTAACCGTGAAAAATGCAAGGGTGGGCATTTTTGTAGAAGGTACCGAAGGGGCGGATATGCCCCAATTCAATTTACGCAATACCCAGATCTATAATAGCGAAGAATACAACCTGTGGACAAAAAACGTAGCCTTAGTGGCTGAAAACGTGGTCTTGGGAGGGGCGGGCAACTCCTCTTTGTACTGCAGCCAAGGGGGGGCTTATTCCTTTACCCATTGTACCATTGCCAACTATTGGAACAGAGGCTTCCGAAGGGGCCCTGCACTGCGCTTGGCCAATACCGCTACCACAAGCGGCGGTCGGGTTTTGGAGGGTAATCTGGAAATGGCACGTTTCCGCAACTGCATTATAGACGGTAATGGTATGCAAGAGTTGGTCCTTGAACCCAATGGTATCAACACCTTTCATTTTACCTTGGAAAATTGCCTTTTGAAATACAGGCAAAACGGTGCCCCGAACCATGAAAATGGGTTATATGATTTCAATGACCCTTCTTTATTTATGGCAGTGGTCCTGAATGGGGAGGCGTCATTTCTAGACCCGGGTGAAAATGACTTCAGAATTTCCGAGGAAAGCGAGGCAGCGGGCAAGGGCAATTTGGAATGGGGGCTTGAAATCCCGACAGACCTTTTGGGCAATGATCGCACGTCAACCGTGGATTTAGGGGCGTATCAAAGTACCCCACTGGAGAAAATGAACTGAATATTCGCTTACAAAGAGAGCGTTTTTCCTACAAACAGGGGCTTCCCATGCATTTTATTAAAATGTCCTCATTTTTTATGAGGTTTTCCTAGGTCCATTTAATGAACGTGCTTTGTACCTTGCTTAAAGAACACTGTCGCTTTGGAAATTAGCTATGTCATAATA